>NZ_JAZHPE010000012.1:0-37559 GCF_036553535.1 Subtercola sp. YIM 133946 | reverse complement strand
CCTACTCAACCGGCGCAGGTTGAGTGGCAGCAGGTTTCGATACGGCCTGCGGCCTACTCCACCAGCGCAGGTTGAGTAGCCGCGCCGCGGCGTATCGAAACCCGCCGCCGGCACGCCAGTAGTATTGGCGGGTGAGTATGGAAAGAGAAATCGGCCGCTCGAAGCGGGGCCGCCGGGTTTACGCCTTCGACGACATCGCCGTCGTTCCCTCGAGGCGAACCCGTGACCCCGAAGACGTGTCGGTGAGCTGGTCGATCGACGCCTACCAGTTCGACATCCCGGTGCTGGCCGCCCCGATGGACTCGGTCGTCTCACCCGCGACGGCGATCGCCATGGGCCGGTTCGGCGGCCTCGGCGTGCTCGACCTCGAGGGGCTGTGGACGAGGTATGAGAACCCCGAGCCGCTGCTCGAGGAGATCCAGCAGCTGCCGGCCGGCGCCGCCACCGTGCGCATGCAGCAGATCTACGCCGAGCCGGTCAAGCCCGAGCTGGTGACCGCGCGCCTGGCCGAGATCAGGGCATCCGGAGTCACCGTGGCCGGCGCGCTGTCACCCCAGCGCACGCAGGAACTCTACGAGACCGTCGTCGCAGCGGGCGTCGACCTGTTCTTCATCAGGGGCACGACCGTGTCGGCCGAGCACGTGTCGAAGAGCGTCGAACCGCTCAACCTGAAGAAGTTCATCTACGAGCTCGATGTTCCGGTCATCGTGGGCGGGGCGGCGACGTACACCGCGGCACTGCACCTCATGCGCACTGGTGCCGCCGGTGTGCTGGTCGGCTTCGGCGGCGGGGCGGCGTCGACGACGCGGGCCACGCTGGGCATCCACGCCCCCATGGCGACCGCCGTGGCCGACGTGGCCGGCGCACGGCGCGACTACCTCGACGAGTCGGGCGGCCGCTACGTGCACGTCATCGCCGACGGCGGCCTCAGCACCTCGGGTGACATCGTCAAGGCCGTCTCGGTCGGCGCCGACGCCGTGATGCTCGGCACCGCCCTGGCCCGGGCGACGGATGCTCCCGGGGGCGGCTACCACTGGGGCCCCGAGGCGCACCACTCCCAGCTGCCGCGCGGCAACCGTGTCGAGGTGGGCCGAGTGGCGCCGCTCGAGCAGATTCTGTTCGGGCCGTCGCCGGTCGCCGACGGCACGGCGAACCTCATCGGTGCGCTGCGGCGCTCGATGGCGACGACCGGCTACTCCGACCTCAAGGAGTTCCAGCGCATCGAGGTGGTGGTCGCGCCGTACTCGGCGCGCTGACCGCCGGCCCGTCCGCCGGTTGAGTAGCGGCCTGACCGCTGGCCCGTCCGATGGTTGAGTAGCGACCCCGCCGCGTATCGAAACCTGACGTCTGCCAGCACGCACGAGGGTCTCGATACGCCGCTGCGCGACTACTCGACCGGCGAACGCACGACGGCCCTTGGGTAGAATGGGTGTTCAGGAAATCGCTCACGAATATGCGGCAGGGAGATCAGTCATGGTCGATGTACGACGGGTCAAGCTTCCGGGGGTGGGCGTTCTGCACACCTTCGTCACCGACGACGGGGGCAAGATCGGCGTCATCGCCCACCGCTCGGGGCACAACGACCTCATCACGTTCGCCGATGAAGAAGACGGCGCAGAGGGCACGAAGGTGTCGCTGCGGCTCAGCGAAGACGAGGCCCGCACGCTCGCCGAGCTGCTCGGCGGCACGCAGATCACCGAGTCGCTGACCGCGCTCGACCAGATACCCGGCCTCAGCATCGACTGGTTCACCGTCGACTACGAAGACCACATCGCCGGCCAGGAGCTCGGCGACCCCGCAGACCGTGGCGTCGTCGGCGTGACCGTCGTCGCCGTCGTGCGGGGCGAGTCGGCCAACCCGGCGCCGGCCAGCGACTTCAAGGTCTTTCCCGGCGACACGCTCGTGGTCGCGGGCAGCCCCGAGAAGGTGGCCAAGGTGTTCAACTTCTTCCGCACCGGCCAATACAAGACCAAGAGCGCTGTCGACGCGCCGCCCGGGGGGTAGGCGATGCTGACCGCTATCGGCGCGGCCGCGACTGACACGGGCGGGGTTGTGCACCTCGGGCCCGATCTTCTGATTCTGGGCATCCTGTTCGTCATCGCCTACATTCTCGGGCGCCTCGGCAAGGCCATCGGCCTGCCGGCGATCCCGATCTACATGGTGGTGGGGCTTCTGGCGAGCCCGCACTTCAACCTCTTTCCGATCGACTTCGACAACAACGCCTACATCGCGCTCATCGCGGTGTTCGGCCTCATCATGCTGCTCTTCAGCCTGGGGCTCGAGTTCGATCAAGACGAGTTCTTCTCCAACGCCGGCAAGCTGATCATCTCGGGCGGCTCGTACATCGCCATCAACATGATCGCGGGCTTCGCGTTCGGCTTCCTGGTGGGCTGGGGCACCCGTGAGGCACTGATCATCGCCGGCATCACGGCGACCTCGTCGAGCGCCATCGTGACGAAGCTGCTGATCGAACTCAACCGCCTCGCGAACCCCGAGACCCCCATGATCCTGGGCGTCACCGTGGTCGAAGACATCTTCATCGCGATCTACCTGGCGATCGTGTCGGTGGTGCTGAGCGGTGAGACGGCGATCTGGCCGGTCATCCTGAAGCTCGGCATCGCGTTCCTCTTCCTGGTGACGATGTTCGCCGTCGCCCGGTTCGGCGGCCGCGTGGTGTCGCGATTCTTCCGCACCAAAGACGACGAGCTGTTCACGATCCTGTTCTTCGGGCTGGCGATCATGTTCGGCGGCATCGGCGAGATCCTCGGCGTGACCGACGCCATCGGCGCCTTCCTGATCGGCCTCGTGCTCGGCGCCACCCGGTACCGCAACAAGATCGAGCACATCGCGATCCCGCTGCGCGACGTGTTCGGCGCCTTCTTCTTCCTGAACTTCGGCCTGAGCCTCAACCCGTCGACCTTTCCCGAGGTCATCTGGCCGGTTCTCGGCGCGGTCGTGATGACGATGGTGCTGAACGCCGGGGCCGGCCAGTTCGTCGCCAAGCTGAACGGTCTGGGGGTGCGGGCGGGCATCAACGCCACGGTCATCCTGCAGAACCGGGGCGAATTCGCGCTCATTCTCGCCACGCTGGCGCTCGCCGCGGGCCTGGATGAACGAATACAGTCGTTCGCCGGCCTCTACGTGCTCGTGATGGCCGTGGCCGGGCCTATCATCGCCTCGAACTCTGAGAACATCAGCAACCTGATTCTGGGTACCAAGCGCAAGAAGGCCAAGGCCGCCGCGGCGCCGCCCAAACCGCGCGACGCGATGATGGCCGAGGAGATCGCCCTCGTCGAGGCGGCGACGGCGGGTCTCGAACCCGGCGAGAACCCAGCTACGAAGGAGTATGTTGAGCGGGTTGTGGAGCAGGCGAACAGCCAATCCGACCAACTCGACACCAGCGGGAAAGACGACGAGTATTGACCATCTTCAGTGTGATGCGACGCCCGAAGTGGATTCGGGCGCTCGTTCTCGCGCTGCTGGTGGCGGCCATCTTCGGTGCCCTCGGGCAGTGGCAGATCTCGCGCGCTGTGACCTCGAACGGTCCCAACCCGAACGCCACGACCGAGGTCGTCGAACAGCTCACTGACGTCTCGACCGCGGGCCAGCCGGTTCTCGAGACGCAAGACGGGCAGATGGTCACGGTGACCGGCACGCTCGTGTCGCCCGACTTCACACTCGTCTCCTCGCGCCTGAACGGCGGCCAGCTCGGCTACTGGGTCGTGGCGCGCCTCGACCTCGACCAGCCGCAGGGGTCGGCTTCGCTGACGAGCGTGGCCGTGGCTCTCGGATGGTCGGCAGACCGGTCGCAGGCCGACGCGGTGCTCGACCAGCTCAATGCCACCTCGACGTTCCCCTCTGAGACGCTCGTGGGCCGGTACGTCGGCACCGACGGCGCCGAGGTGAGCGACGCGCAGGGCAAGTCGGCGGCGGCGTATGTGCCGTCGACGCTCGCGGTGTCGTCGTTGATCAACACGTGGCAGAACTTTCCCGACACCGCCAACGTGTTCGGCGGCTACATCGTCGCCAAAGCCCCGATCGACGGCCTCGCCGCCATCGACTCGCCCATTCCGCAGCGTACGACTGAGCTGAACTGGCTCAACGTGTTCTACGCCATCGAGTGGGTGATCTTTGCGGGCTTCGCGATCTTCTTCTGGTACCGGCTCGTCAAAGACGCGTGGGAGCGCGAGAACGAAGAGGCCGAGCTCGAGGCCGCCTACAGCGCGCCGTCGCGCCCCACCAGCTAGCCCCCTGGGCACCAGAACGCCCCTTGTGCGAAAGGTAGAATAACCCCATGCCACTCGAGCCCAAGCAGAAGGATTTTCCGCGCATCCGGTCTGCGCTGACGTTCTACCGGGTCTGCGCCATCATCACCGGTACCCTGCTGCTGCTGCTGTGCCTCGAGGTGATCTTCAAGTACACCCCCATCGGCCTCGAACTCGAGCTCGGCGGCTCCCACGGCTTTCTCGCCCTGGTGCCCGTCGGCACCGTCACCGGCGTGAACCTGAGCACCGGCCTGCTGATCGTGCACGGCTGGTTCTACGTGGTGTACCTCTTCTCCTGCTTCCAGCTGTGGTCGCGCATGCGCTGGAACTTCACCCGTTTCGTGCTGCTCGCCCTCGGCGGCATCATTCCGTTCCTGTCGTTCTTCCTCGAGAGCCGCACCGCTCGCGAGGTCACCGCCTACCTGGCGGCCCGCGAGGCCGCCCTCGTCACTCAGCCCGCGGAGGCAACCCATCAGTAACAACGCCCCGGCCCAGCCCGACAGCACAGAGGCGGTAGCCTCGCCCGACAGCACAGAAGCGGCGGTCGACTCGCCCGACAGCACAGAGGCGGCGGCTTCGACCAGCCGCCCCGTTCTCGTGGTCGACTTCGGCGCCCAGTACGCCCAGCTCATCGCGCGCCGCGTGCGCGAGGCGAGCGTGTACAGCGAGATCGTGCCCAGCAACATCACCGCGGCCGAGGTCGCCGCGAAGTCGCCCGTCGGCATCGTGCTGAGCGGCGGCCCGTCGAGTGTCTACGAAGAGGGCGCCCCGGCGCTCGACCCGGCAATCTTCGACCTGGGTGTGCCCGTGCTGGGCATCTGCTACGGCTTTCAGGTCATGGCGCAGGCCCTCGGCGGCGAGGTGGCCCACAGTGGCCTGCGCGAGTACGGCGCCACCGACATGAATGTCACCGGCAGCGGGGGAGTGCTGCTCGACGGCCAGCCCGCCGACCAGACGGTGTGGATGAGTCACGGCGACCAGGTGTCGAAGGCACCGGATGGTTTCACGGTCGTGGCGAGCAGTGCATCCACCCCGGTCGCCGCGTTCGCCAACGACGACAAGCAGCAGTACGGCGTGCAGTGGCACCCCGAGGTGAAGCACACGCAGTACGGGCAAGACGTGCTCGAGAACTTCCTGCACCGTGCGGCCGGCATTCCCGCCGACTGGAACAGCGGCAACGTCATCGCCGACCAGGTCGCGGCGATTCGGGCCCAGGTCGGCTCGGGCAAGGTCATCTGCGGGCTCTCGGGCGGGGTCGACTCGGCCGTGGCCGCGGCTCTCGTGCACGAGGCGGTCGGCGACCAGCTGACCTGCGTCTTCGTCGACCACGGGCTGCTGCGCGCCGACGAGCGCCGCCAGGTCGAGGTCGACTACGTGGCGTCGACCGGCGTTCGTCTGGTGACGGTGGATGCCCGTGAGCAGTTTCTCGACGCTCTCGCCGGCGTCACCGACCCCGAACAGAAGCGCAAGATCATCGGGCGCGAGTTCATCCGGAGCTTCGAAGGCGCCGCCGAGGCCCTCGTGCTCGAGGCCGCGGCGACCGACGGCGAGCCGGTGAAGTTCCTCGTGCAGGGCACGCTGTACCCCGACGTCGTCGAGTCGGGCGGCGGAACCGGCACCGCGAACATCAAGAGCCACCACAACGTGGGCGGCCTGCCCGAAGACCTGCAGTTCGAGCTCGTCGAGCCGCTGCGCACCCTCTTCAAAGACGAGGTGCGCGCCATCGGTCGCCAGCTCGGTCTTCCCGAGGTCATCGTCGGGCGCCAGCCGTTCCCCGGCCCCGGCCTCGGCATTCGCATCGTGGGCGAGGTGACGTTCGAGCGGCTCGAGCTGCTGCGGGCGGCAGACGCCATCGTGCGCGCCGAGCTGACCGCAGCCGGGCTCGACGGTGAGATCTGGCAGTGCCCCGTGGTGCTGCTGGCCGACGTGCGGTCGGTCGGCGTTCAGGGCGATGGGCGTACCTACGGGCATCCGATCGTCTTGCGCCCGGTGTCGAGTGAAGACGCGATGACGGCCGACTGGACCCGTCTGCCCTACGACCTGCTCGCCCGAATCTCGAACCGCATCACCAATGAGGTCGCCGGCGTCAACCGGGTCGTGCTCGACGTCACGTCGAAGCCGCCGGGAACCATCGAGTGGGAGTGAGTCGAGTCCGTCAACGCTCCACTGCGCAAGAACGCCACGTCAACGAAAGGTGTGGTATTCTCATGTTATGAGTGAACGGAACGGGGATTCGCGTGACCGCCCCGGTGCTGCCGGCGTGGCTTTGTTCGCTTCCCGGTCGGTAGATCTCGACCCCGTCCCCATTTCGTATTACGGTATTCGTATGAGTGGTGAAGAGACGATCGATGGGGTACCGGTCACCGAGGAGCAAATCGCATCATGGGTTGTTGAGGCTGAGGCTGGCTACGACGTCGAGGTGCTGAAAAAACGGGGCCGCGGCCGTCCTGGTAGGGGTGCTGAGGCGTCGCAGGTCGTGACGCTGCGTCTCACGGTCGGGGAGCTTGAAGCCATCGATGCCAAAGCCGAGCGCGAGGGGAAAACTCGCTCTGATGTCATCCGTGAAGCGCTTTTAGCTTTTGCGGCGTGAATGTCCATCCGTCCGCGCTGAAACATCGCCTGCTCGCGACGGATGTGGTTCAGGCAGCGACGTGGGCGTTATGGATCGAGGACATAGATGACGAGAATCCAGCTCGACAGCTGCGACTCGGGTTCGACACGCGGGGACGTTTGCTCGAGACCGTCGTTCTCGTCTTCGACAGCGGAAATGAGCTCGTCATTCACGCGATCAAAGCGCGCCCTCACATGATCGACCTGCTTCCTACAACCTTGAAAATCGTCTGATCCTCTGCGTTTCTGGCGCAGAGAACTGCTTGTGAGTGAGCACTCACTCAGGTACAATCGACGACGTGACTACGACGGACCCAGCACGAGCAGCTGACGCACTGCGGGCGGACGCCCGCGCCCGCCGCGCCCCGGCCATGGCGCTGGAGGATCGCCGGGCATCCATCATCGCCGCGGTGACGCCGCTGCTGATCGAGCATGGGCGGCAGGTGACCAGCGCCCAGATCGCGGCGGCGGCCGGCATCGCCGAGGGAACGATCTTTCGGGCGTTCGGCGACAAAGAGGCGCTGATCGACGCGGCGATCGAGGCGCACCTCGACCCCGAGCCGTTTCGACGCGACATTCGGCAGATCGACCGCACGCTGCCGCTCGAAGCGAAGGTTCGCCGGCTGCTCGAACTGATGCACAACCGCTTCATGACCATCTTCCAGATGATGAACTCACTCGGGTTGGCCGGCCAGCGACCGCCGCACAACGGGCAGAGCGAGCTCGTGCGGCGCGTCGTCGACCTGCTCGACGGCGAAGAGCCGCAGCTGCGCTTCGACAGCGAGCGAATCGTGCAGCTCATCCGCATGGTTGCCCTGTCGGCATCGCTGCCGCACGTCATCGGCGACTCACCCATCGACCTCGACACCCTCACCGACTTCGTTCTGCACGGCATCATGAAAGAAGGCACGCCATGAAACTCATCAGGCTCATCGGCGCCTATGCGAAACCGCACTGGCGCCTCTTCGTCGGGGTGGTGATCTTTCAGCTCGCCCAGGCGATCGCCTCGCTCTACCTGCCGACCCTCAACGCCGACATCATCGACAACGGGGTGGCGACCGGTGACACCGGCTACATTCTGCGCATCGGCGGCCTCATGCTGATGATCACCTTCGCCCAGGTGATCTGCTCGATCATCGCGGTGTACTTCGGCGCCAAGCTGGCCATGGCCCTCGGCCGCGACCTGCGGCTGGCCGTCTTCACGCACGTGGGCGACTTCTCCGAGCGCGAGGTGTCGCAGTTCGGTGCGCCCTCGCTGATCACTCGCAACACGAACGATGTGCAGCAGGTGCAGATGCTCGTGCTGATGACCTGCACGATTCTGGTCAGTGCGCCGATTCTGGCCGTCGGCGGCATCATCATGGCGCTGTCGCTCGATGTGCCGCTGTCGGGCATCATCGCGGTCGCCGTTCCGGTGCTGTTGGTCGTGCTGGGGCTCGTCATCGTGCGCATGGTGCCGCTGTTCCGGCTGATGCAGGTGCGCATCGACAAGGTGAACGGGGTGCTGCGAGAGCAGTTGACGGGCATCCGGGTCGTTCGCGCGTTCGTTCGTGAGCGCATCGAGACTGAGCGCTTCGCGGTCGCCAACCGCGAGGTCACCGACACGGCGCTGCGGGCGGGCCGGCTGTTCGCCCTGATGTTTCCGTTCGTGCTGCTGGTGATGAACGTGTCGAGTGTGGCGGTGATCTGGTTCGGGGCGTTCCGCATCGACGACGGGTCGATGCAGATCGGCACGCTGACCGCGTTTCTGACGTACCTGGTGCAGATTCTGATGGCGGTGATGATGGCCACGTTCATGGCGATTCTGATTCCCCGGGCATCCGTCTGCGCCGACCGCATCACCGAGGTGCTGCACACGCCCTCGTCGGTCGTGATGAGCGCCGACGGCGTGACCGAGCTCGACGAGCACGGGCTGATCGAGCTCGACAATGCAAGCTTCGCCTACCCGGGTGCGGCCGAGCCGGTGCTGTGCAACCTCACCTTCGTGGCTGAGCCGGGCAAGACCACGGCGATCATCGGCAGCACGGGGGCGGGCAAGACCACGCTCATCAACCTGCTGCCGCGGCTGTTCGACGCCACCGACGGTGAGGTGCGGGTCGACGGGGTGAACGTGCGCGACCTCGACCCCGACGTGCTGTGGGCGCGCATCGGCCTCGTGCCGCAGAAGCCCTACCTGTTCTCGGGAACGGTCGCGAGCAACCTGCGCTACGGAAAGCCCGACGCCAGCGACGACGAGCTCTGGCAGGCGCTCGAGACCGCCCAGGCGCGCGACTTCGTGGCAGAGATGCCCGAGGGCCTCGATTCGCCCATCGCGCAGGGCGGCACGAATGTGTCGGGCGGCCAGCGACAACGGCTCGCCATCGCCAGGGCGCTGGTGAAACGCCCCGAGATCTACGTGTTCGACGACTCGTTCTCGGCGCTCGACCTGGCGACGGATGCCCGGCTCAGGCGTGCACTGCGCAGAGACGTGGGCGGGGCGACCATGGTGGTCGTGGCGCAGCGGGTCTCGACGATCATCGACGCCGACCAGATTCTGGTGCTCGAAGACGGGCGGATCGTCGGCCGCGGCACCCATGCCGAGCTACTCGAGACCAGTGAGACGTATCGCGAGATCGTCGAATCGCAGATGACGGCCGAGGAGGCAGCATGAGCGACGAAGCGCAGCCCATCGAGGAGGCTCCGGCCACCCCGCGGCCGCCCGTGCGGCGCGGACCGGGCAGCGGCGGGCCCTTCGGTGGCGCCGGCATGCCGGCAGAGAAATCGAAGTCGTTCGGGCCGAGCGCGAAGCGGCTGGCCGGCCGACTGCGCCCCGAGCGCATGCTCATCGGCGTCATCACGGTGCTGGCGATCATCAGCGTCACTCTGTCGGTGCTCGGGCCGAAGATGCTCGGCAACGCGACGAACGTGATCTTCGCGGGCATCCTCTCTGAGCAGTTCCCGGCGGGAACCACCCAGCAGCAGGCGATCGACGGGCTGAACGCGGCGGGGCAGAGCCAGCAGGCCGACCTGTTGAAGAGCGTCACCTTCACGCCCGGCCAGGGCATCGACTTCACCCAGCTCGGCATGATCCTGATGCTCGTGCTGGCGATCTACGTGTTCTCGTCGGTGTTCAGCTGGATGCAGTCGTACCTGCTCAACGGCGTGGTGCAGCGCACGGTGTACCGGCTGCGTGAAGACGTCGAGGAGAAGATCAACCGCCTGCCGCTCGGCTATTTCGACCGCATGCCACGGGGTGAGCTGCTGAGCCGCGTCACCAACGACATCGACAACATCTCGCAGAGCCTGCAGCAGTCGCTGTCGCAGATCATGACGTCGCTGCTCACGGTGATCGGCGTCGTCACGATGATGTTCATCATCTCGCCCCTGCTGGCCCTCATCGCGCTGGTGACGATTCCGCTCACGCTCGTGATCACGACGCTGGTGGCGAAGCGCTCGCAGAAGCTCTTCGTGGCGCAGTGGGCGCACACCGGCGCACTGAACGCCCGCATCGAAGAGGCCTACACCGGCCACGCGCTGGTGAAGGTCTTCGGGCGGCACCGCGAGATCAACGAGGTGTTCCGGCAGAAGAACGACGAGCTGTTCACGTCCAGTTTCGGCGCCCAGTTCATGTCGGGCATCATCATGCCGGCGATGATGTTCATCGGCAACCTGGTGTACGTCGCCATCGCCGTAGTCGGCGGATTGATGGTGGCGAGCGGCACCCTCAGTCTCGGTGACGTTCAGGCGTTCATCCAGTACTCGCGCCAGTTCACGCAGCCGTTGACCCAGCTGGGGTCGATGGCCAACATTCTGCAGTCGGGCGTGGCCTCGGCCGAGCGGGTGTTCGAGCTGCTCGACGCCGACGACCAGACTCCGGATGCCCGGCCCGCCGTCACCCCGTCGAACGACGAGGGCAGGCTGGTGTTCGAGAACGTCTCGTTCAGCTACAGCCCAGAGAAGCCGCTCATCGAGAACCTCTCGCTGACGGCGCTGCCGGGGCAGACCGTGGCGATCGTCGGGCCGACGGGCGCGGGCAAGACCACGCTCGTCAACCTGATCATGCGGTTCTACGAACTCGACGCCGGGCGCATCACGCTCGACGGCACCGACATCGCATCGATGACCCGCGACGACCTGCGCGGCCGCACCGGGATGGTGCTGCAGGACACCTGGCTGTTCGGCGGCACCATTCGCGACAACATCGCCTATGGCAACCCGTCGGCCACGGAGGAGGAGATTCTCGCGGCGGCTCAGGCCACCTACGTCGACCGGTTCGTGCACTCGCTGCCCGACGGGTACGACACCGTGCTGAACGATGAGGCCGACAACGTGTCGGCGGGGGAGAAGCAGCTCATCACGATCGCCAGGGCGTTTCTGGCGAAGCCGTCGGTGCTGATTCTCGACGAGGCCACGTCATCGGTCGACACCCGCACCGAGGTGCTGGTGCAGCGCGCGATGTCTGCGTTGCGTGCCGACCGCACGAGCTTCGTCATCGCGCACCGCCTGTCGACCATCCGCGACGCCCACCTCATTCTGGTGATGGAGTCGGGCCGCATCGTGGAGCAGGGCACCCACGACGAGCTGCTGGCCGCGGGCGGCGCCTACGCCAACCTCTACAACGCCCAGTTCGCGGCGGCCATCACCGACTGAGCCCGGCGGGGCTGGCCGCCCCATCGCCGACATGCAATACGCCCCGACGAACCGCATATGGGTTCGGCGGGGCGTATGTCATGTCGAGCCCGAATCGAACGGGTTCAGTTGCGGATGATCGCGAACAGGCGCAGCAGCTCGAGGTACAGCCAGACGACCGTGACGACGAGGCCGAAGGCCGCCGACCAGCTCTGGTTGCGCGGGGCGCCGGCTTTCACCGCGCGCTGGATCTGGTCGAAGTCGAGCACCAGCGAGTATGCGGCGAGGATCGTCACGATCACGCCGAGAATCAGCCCGAGCGGGATGCCGAAGATGGTCGCGCTCGACAGGCCGAACGCGTTGGTGTTGACGCCGGTGACCATCAGAACGACGTTGACCAGCGAGAACACCACGTAGCCGACCATCGCGATGAGGAAGATCTTCGTGGCACGCTTCGACGCGCGGATCTTGCCGAACGCGAAGAGCACGAGCGTCACCGCGAACACGCAGATCGTGGCGATGACCGCCTGAACGACCACACCCGGGTAACGGTTCTCGAACACACCCGAGATGGCGCCGATGAACAGGCCCTCGGCCGCTGCGTAGAGCAGGATGAGCGGCGGTGACGGCTGCTTCTTGAAGATGTTGACCATCGCCAGGGCGAACCCGATGAGCGCGGCGGGCAGTGCCAGCACGGGAACGTTCCAGCCGATCGCGGCGAACGCGACGAGTACGACGAAGTTGAGCGCGGTCTTGACGATCACGTCGTCGTAGCTGATGCGCCCCGTCTGCGCCGGCGTCGCGGCAGGAGCGTCGTACATCTGCTCCAGGCCGGCGGCCGTGATGGTGGGGGTGTTCGCGGCCGGTGCCTTGCCGTTGAAGGCCGGGTTACGGGAGAACGCGGGATTGTTGGAAGCCATGGTTTCCTCGAGTGTCTGCGCCTTGCGGAGTCTGTGTGGTGGGTCTGTGGTGCTTCTGTGGTGCTGAAGGCGACTCGTTAAATCTAGTGGTGAAATCCAGATGTTGGCTGGACGTTCGCCAACGTTAACAATGTCTCGGGTGTGCCCGATATGCCCCTCGTTCTACGCTTTTCGGGTGGGCAGAACGCTTCCTGTGATCATCGGGCACCGTGGTGCCAGCGGCTATCGTCCCGAGCACAGCCGGGCGGCGTACGAGCTAGCCTTCGAGCTCGGTGCCGACGACGTCGAGCCCGATGTGGTGGTCACCCGCGATGGTGTGCTGGTGCTCAGGCACGAGAACGAGATCTCGGGCACGACCGATGTGGCCGGGCATCCGCAGTTCGCGTCGCGCCGCACGAGCAAGACGATCGACGGGGTCGAGCTGACGGGCTGGTTCACCGAAGACTTCACCTGGGCCGAGCTGCAGACGCTGCGCTGCGTCGAACGGCTGCCGGGGCTGCGGCCCGAGAGCGCCACCTTCGACGGCCTGTTCGGCATTCTGCGGCTGGCTGACCTGTTCGCGTTGGTCGATGAGGCACAGGATGCCCTGCAGCGCCGCCTCGGAATAGTGGCCGAGCTGAAGCACGCTGCCTACTTCGCGCGGCTCGGCCTGCCGCTCGCCGAACTCTTCGCGGCCGAGGTTCGCGCGGCGGGGTGGAACACGGGCGACGGGCGGCTCATGGTCGAGAGCTTCGAGCCGACCGTGCTGCGGCGGGTGCGCGAGGCCGGTGTGCGCGCCGCGACGGTGCTGCTCGTCGAGGCCGAGGGGGCCCCGGCCGACCTGGTGGCGGCGCTCGGCGACGGGGCGCCGAGCTATTCGTCGTACCTCGACGAGCGGGGGCTGGCCGGCCTGGCCGCCGAGGCGATCGACGGCATCAGCGTTCCCAAGCAGTTGCTGTTGGCGCCGCGGCATCCGTCGGTCGTCGAGGCCGCGCGTGCATCAGGGCTCCGGGTGTTCACCTGGACGCTGCGGCCCGAGAACGCCTTTCTCGACGGGGCGTACCGGGCGGCCGGCTCGCCTGGCGAATGGGGCGACTGGGAGGCCGAGTTCGCGGCGATTCTGGCCAGCGGTGTCGATGGCGTGTTCGCCGATCATCCCGACCTCGCGGTGGCCGCACGGGCCGCGAGTGTCGGTGCCGGCGCCTAAACTTGAAGGGATATGACGACCCTCAGCGACCCCGAAGATCGAACCGCCGCACGGCCCGTCTCGGGCCGGCCGTCGAGCGTGCCGATCATCCTCGACGGCGCCGAGTACCGCCCGGGTGGCGGGGGCGGCAGTGACGGTGCCGCCGAGAATCCGCTGCTCGCGGGGCTGAACCCCGAGCAGCGCACCGCCGTCGAATACCGCGGGCCAGCCCTGCTCATCGTGGCTGGCGCCGGTTCGGGCAAGACCCGGGTGCTGACCCACCGCATCGCGAGCCTCATCGAGAGCCGCGAGGCGTGGCCGAGCCAGATTCTCGCCATCACCTTCACCAACAAGGCCGCCGCCGAGATGCGCGAGCGGGTCGGCGCGCTGCTCGGGCAGGTGGCCGACGGCATGTGGATCTCGACGTTCCACTCGGCGTGCGTGCGCATCCTGCGCCGTGAGGCCGAGAACTTCGGCTTCACGAAGAGCTTCACGATCTACGACTCGCACGACTCGCGCACCCTCATCAAGCGCATCATCAAAGACCTGCAGGCCGACACCTACGGGTTCACCGTCGCGGGGGTGGCCGGCAAGATCTCGAAGCTCAAGAACGAGCTGGCCGACGCCGACAGCTACGCGCGTACGGCCAACTTCAACGACCCGCAGGAAGAGCTGTTCGTCGAGATCTTCAGGCAGTACACGCGCAGCCTGAACGCGGCGAACGCCTTCGACTTCGACGATCTCATCGGGCAGACGGTGTTTCTGTTCCGTGCCTTTCCGCACGTGGCCGAGCACTACCGGCGCCGGTTCCGGCACATTCTGGTCGACGAGTACCAAGACACCAACCATGCGCAGTACGCGCTCATCCACGAGCTCACGCGGCCCGTCGGCGAAGGCGAACCCGGCGCGGGGGGCTCCGGTGGCGACCGAGGCTCTGGAGGCGAGGGGGGCGGCCGACGCACCGCCGGCCTGCCCGGCGCATCCCTCACCGTCGTCGGCGACAGCGACCAGTCGATCTATGCCTTCAGAGGGGCGGATGTTCGCAACATCGTCGAGTTCGAACGAGACTTCCCGGGTGCCACCGTGGTGCTGCTCGAGCAGAACTACCGGTCGACCCAGAACATCCTCGCCGCGGCCAACGCCGTCATCCAGAACAACTTCGACCGCAAAGACAAGAAGCTCTGGACAGACATCGGCGACGGCGACAAGATCACCGGCTTCACGGGCTACAGCGGGCACGACGAGGCCCAGTTCGTCGCCGACGAGATCGCGGTGCTGCACGACGAGGGCACGGCCTACAAAGACATCGCGGTGTTCTACCGCACCAACGCGCAGACCCGTGCGCTCGAAGAGATCCTGATCAGGTCGGCGGTGCCCTACCGGGTGCTCGGCGGCACGCGGTTCTACGAGCGCGCCGAGATCAAAGACGTGCTGGCCTACCTCATCGCGGTCGCGAACCCACGTGACGCGCTGGCACTGCGGCGCATCCTGAACACCCCGAAGCGCGGCATCGGTCCGGCCACCGAGACGGCGCTGGCCGTGTTCGCGGAGAACAACGACGTCAGTTACCGCGACGCGATGCGGCGGTCGCCGGAACTCGGGCTCGGGCCCAAGGTCACGGGGGCCATTCTCGACCTGGCGACGATGCTCGATGAGGCCACGGCGATGATCGACCCCGAGCGCGAAGAGGGGCCGGCCACCGTGTCGGAGATTCTCACGATGCTGCTCGAGCGCAGCAAGTACGTGGCGACCCTGCGCGCCGGGCGCGACCCGCAAGACGAGGCTCGGGCCGAGAACGTCGAAGAGCTCGTGGCGGTGACCAAGGAGTTTCAGCGCAACAACCCTGAGGGCGGCCTGCTCGACTTCCTCACCGAGGTGTCGTTGGTGGCGGCCGTCGACGAGCTCGACGACTCGAGCGGAACCGTGTCGCTGATGACGCTGCACACGGCCAAGGGCCTCGAATACGAGGCGGTGTTTCTGACCGGGGTCGAAGAAGACCTGCTGCCGCACCGCATGTCGGCGTCAGAGCCGGGCGGGCCGGCCGAAGAACGACGGCTGTTCTATGTGGGTATCACGCGGGCCAGGCGGCGGTTGTTCCTGTCGCTGGCGATGACGCGGGCGCAGTTCGGCGAGACGGCCGTGGCGATGCCCAGCCGGTACCTGCAGGAGATACCGGCCGAGCTGATCGACTGGCGGCAGTCGCCGGGCATGGCGAACTCGCGCGGCGGAACGCAGCCGCGCGCGCTGAACTCGAACCGACCCGGTGGCGGGTACACCTCGCGCAGCTCCATCAGGGCCAGCGATTCGCTCTCGTTCAGAGACCAAGACCGTGGGCTGCCCCGGGCGAAGGTCGAGTGGCCCAACCGGGTCACGGCGCAGGTGCGCGACAACGGCGACCTCGAGCTGCAGGCGGGCGACCGCATCAGGCACGCCGACTTCGGTGAGGGCCGGGTGAACGCCGTGACGGGCGAGGGCACGAAGCGCGTGGCGCATGTGTCGTTCGACGCGGCGGGCTCGAAGAAGCTGCTCATCAAGATCGCGCCCATCGAGAAGATCTGACCCGCCGCTAGCTCGGGGCACCTCGCGCCCCCTGCTGCTCCTGCTCCTGCACCCTCGACTGCTCGACCGGGGCGGTGGCGACGACAGGGCGCTTGGAGCGGCGCTTGGGGCGGTGGTCAGGAGGCCGGGTGGCTGGCGAGCGAGCGGCGCAGGGCGCGCAGGTAGCGGTCTCGGGGGAGGTGGCGAACGCGTGCGGGAAGGTGGGGGTAGAGCAGACGGGTGGCCGCGAAGAGCCGGTCGAAGCTGCGCTGGTGCCTCGCCGACCAGGGCAGAACGAAGGCGCGCCGCAGCTCGGGCGTCAACAGCCCGGCGGTGGCGAGACGTACGATCGGCATGAGGGCGCGCAGCCACGCGGGGGCGGTGCGCGGATGCAGCAGGTCTGATGCGACGCGTCGCGCCTCATCGGTGACGACCAGATCGGCGACGGATGCGGCCCAGTACCGCTCGAAGTCGGCTCGCGTCGCCGGCCAGCTCTGCTCTGGCACCTGCAGCGCCGTGCCCAGCACGGCGTACCGCCGGTAGACGTCTTCGGCGTCGTCGGGCCCCAGCACCCCGAACACCTTCTCGTAGACCGTGATCGCGGACTGGTACAGGGTCGCGGCCACCCACAGCTGCGCCCCCGGCTCGAACGCGTCGTACGCCACGGTGTCGTTTGCCTCGGCCGTGGTGTCGGCCTTGCCGAGCTGGTGTGGGGTGGTGGTGTTGGTGGCGTGCTGACCGGGCGTGGTGGTGGCCGTATTGGGCTGGTCGGGGGTGGTCGCGGCCGCCGTGCCGTTTAGGTGGGGGGTGGCGGCGTGCTGGTCGGGTGTGGTGGCCGTGCCGGTCAGGTGGGTGGTGGTGGCGGCGTGCTGGTCGGGTGTGGTGGAGGTGCCGGGCTGGTCGGGGGTGGTGGCGAGGTCGCGGGGCCGGTCGGGGGCGGGACTGCTGTGCACGGTACCACTGTGCACGGGAACGTGGGCGCGGTTGACGCGGGCCGTGACCGCGGCACGCTCGGCGGGGGAGCCGAAGACGGAGGCGTAGGCGTAGGTCACGGTGTTCGCGAACCGGTCGAGCGGACGGTCCGCGAAGTCGCTGTGCCGCGCTACCGCGAGGCCGACGGCCGGGTTCGCGATCTGCAACAGAATCGCTCGCCCGCCGCCGGCCAGCAGAACCGCCTCGGCAGCCATATCGGTGAACACGCTCATGCACCGAGCCTAGGTCGCCGACGTGTGCGCCCGCCGCAGGTGCACACCCCTGCCTGTGAACTGCACACCCCTGCCTGTAAACGCGGGCCACCCGGACCTGCCATGCCCAGCGACGACTCGCCCGCGTCTGTCGCGTCGGGTACCACCGCGGTTGGCGGGTCTCTGACCAGACCGACGGGCCGGCCGGCCGGAGGGAACGTCAGGGGGCCTAATCCACGTGCCCACCTCCACCCCCGGTCCAGTTCCACCACCCACCCCCCCCGCGGTGAGTCCAGATGCGCGCTGGTCGGCGCGACGGTGCGTCGGGCGTTCAGCGGCGCGGGGTGGGGCGGCGGCGGGTGGCGCGCTGGGTGCGCGCGCGGAGGAGGGTGAGGGTGAGGGCGCCGAGGAGGAGGGTCAGCGCGGCGGGCCAGAGGAGGGGTGGGGCGGCGAGGCCGGTGGAGGCCAGGGCGGAGGGATTCGTGGGTGGGCGGGGGCCGATGGGCGGGAGCGGGGTCGGCGTGGCGGAAGGCGGGGGTGTGCGCGCGGGCGGCGCGGGTGGGGTGGCGCTCGGCGTCGGCGAGGCGGGCGGGGTCGGCGGGGTCGTGGGTGGGGTGGTCGGCGGTGTCGGGGGAGCCGTGGGCGGGCTGACCTGCGTCACCTCAGACGCCGTGCCGAAGGGGGAGGCCCAGGCGCGCACACGGGCGCCGCCTTCGTCGGCGGGGGTCTTGGCGGGATCGATGGTCTCTGTCCAGACGTAGAAGCCGGCGGCGGGCAGGGTGCAGGCGGGGGTGACGTAGCGGCCGGGACCCCGGTCGGCGAACACCTCGACCGTGCAGACCACCGGAGAGCCGGCGGGCGCGGCGGGCGCGGGAGTGGGTGCCGTGTCGAAGGGACCGCGCAGCGTGCTGTCGATCGTCACCGGGATCGGTGCCTCTGAGCCGTCGGCCGCCGTGTAGGTTCCCCACTGGTCGACGTGGTCGACGGCCGCCTTCGGTTCGGTGGGCGCGGCGGCGAGCCGCAGGTCGAGGTCGTCGTGCACGGTCGCCCCGGGCTCGGCCCGCTGCGCACTGGTCTGCGTGACGACGGCGGGAGAGAACGGCAGCTCCGATCGCACCGCATACTTCGCAGACGCCGTGGCCGCAGCCTTGCGCGGCTGCTGCACGAGCAGTGTCTGAACGGTGCTCGGCCCCCGCGCGACCCAGAAGTCGTCGCCGTAGGGCAGTTCGACGAAGTTCACCGAGGCCGTCACGTCGGTCTTCTCGGCGGGGCCGACCGGATGCACGGCGTACGACTGCCCGTTCTGAACAGTCATGCGGGTCGACCCGTCATCGAACGTCGCACCGGTGAGCGTCATCGTGCCCGAGTGTCGTCCGGCCTCGATGGTGCGCACCCCGCCGTGGACGAAGTCGACCCGCAGGTCGGCCTGAACGGTCGCGCCCGCCCCGCCGTCGCCCGCGGTGTCGGCGAACGCGACGCTCGCCGTGACGCCGTGCGAGGCGCCCTCATCGCCGTCCATCTGCGCACGCAGCTGGCGGGCGCGGGCGAGCACCGCAGCGGCGTCGCCGTTCGCCCGCTGTGCGTAGTACGCGTCGTCGTGGCCGTCGAGCCCGGTGAGGCTCCACGCAGCCAGCTGGGCGGCGGAGGCCTCGATGGCGTTCGTCGTCAGCACCGAGCTGCGGGCCAGCCAGGCGAGGCGCGCGGCGTCGTCGCGGCTGTACCAGCCGAGGATCGAGCCAGGGTCGTAGGTGACGTCGGCACCCTCGGGCGGGTCTTTCTCGACCTGCAGGCACAACCCGAGGTTGCCGTCGCCCAGCCGGTGCGAGCCGAGCCAGCGGCCGTCGGTGTCGGAGACGTGGCCGTAGGCGTGCGAGGTGACGGTGAGTGCGGAGGCCGGTGTGGCGACGACCAAGACGACCGCGGCGACCAGAACGGCGGTGGCGATCGTGAGGAGGGATTTCAGAAGTGGTTTCATGCCACCAGAGTGAAGGGCACGGGCATCCGTCGGTCACGGAATGCCGCACATTGTGGAGAGCTGCGAAAGCGCGCCAGTTGTGGAGAGTAGGCTTGTCGACGGTCTAGATGTCTCGTCTTCAAGACACTTGCGGAACGGTGCATCCGGCTATCACTTTTGAAAAACCAGGCAACGCGAGCGCGCTGAGGCAGCACGCGGATGGGATGAGCAAGCGTGGATCTATTTGAGTATCAGGCGAGAGACCTGTTCGAGAGCTATGGGGTGCCGGTTCTGCCGGGCATCATCGCCGACACACCCGAAGAGGTGAAGGCCGCCGCCGAGAAGCTCGGTGGCGTGACCGTGGTCAAGGCCCAGGTCAAGGTGGGCGGCCGCGGCAAGGCCGGCGGTGTCAAGGTGGCGTTCTCGCCCGAAGACGCCGAAGAGAAGGCGAAGAGCATTCTCGGCCTCGACATCAAGGGCCACGTCGTCAAGCGCGTCATGGTCGCAGGCGGCGCGAACATCGACCGGGAGTTCTACTTCTCGGTGCTGCTCGACCGCGCCAACCGCTCGTACCTCTCGCTGACCAGCTACGAGGGCGGCATGGAGATCGAAGAGCTCGCCGTCGAGCGCCCCGAGGCGCTGGCGCGCATCGAGGTCGACCCGAGTGTCGGCATCGACCTCGACAGCGCGAAGAAGATCGCCGTCGACGCCAAGTTCCCCGCCGAACTGGTCGACAAGGTCGCACCCGTGTTCGTGAAGCTCTGGGAGGTCTACAAAGGCGAAGACGCGACGCTGGTCGAGGTCAACCCGCTCGTACTGACCAAGGAGGGTGACATCGTCGCCCTCGACGGCAAGGTCTCGCTCGACGAGAACGCCGACTTCCGTCACCCGAACCACGAGGCGCTCGAAGACGCCGAGGCGGCCGACCCGCTCGAGGCGAAGGCGAAGAAGCTCGGCCTCAACTACGTGAAGCTCGACGGCGAGGTCGGCGTGATCGGCAACGGCGCGGGTCTCGTGATGTCGACGCTCGACGTCGTCTCGTACGCCGGTGAGAAGCACGGCGGCGCGAAGCCGGCGAACTTCCTCGACATCGGCGGCGGAGCATCCGCCCAGGTGATGGCCAACGGCCTCGATGTCATTCTGGGCGACGACCAGGTCAAGAGCGTCTTCGTGAACGTGTTCGGCGGCATCACCGCCTGTGACGCCGTGGCGAACGGCATCGTCGGCGCCCTCGAGGTGCTCGGCGACAGCGCGAGCAAACCCTTGGTCGTGCGCCTCGACGGCAACAAGGTCGAGGAGGGCCGGCGCATTCTGCAGGAGGCCGCCCACCCGCTGGTCACCCTGGCGCTCACCATGGACGAAGGCGCCGACAAGGCCGCCGAACTGGCCGCAGCGGCCAAGTAGAGGAACAAGAGAACATGTCGATTTTTCTGAACAAAGACTCCAAGGTCATCGTGCAGGGCATCACCGGCGGTGAGGGCACCAAGCACACCGCCCTCATGCTGAAGGCCGGCACCCAGGTGGTCGGCGGTGTCAACGCCCGCAAGGCCGGCACCACCGTCAGCCACACCGACAAAGACGGCGCCGCCGTCGAGCTGCCTGTCTTCGCGAGCGTCGCCGAGGCCATCGAGAAGACCGGTGCAGACGTGTCGATCGCGTTCGTTCCCCCGGCGTTCTCGAAAGACGCCATCGTCGAGGCCATCGACGCCGAGATTCCGCTGCTCGTCGTGATCACCGAGGGCATCCCGGTGCAAGACTCGGCCGAGGCCTGGGCATACGCCAAGGCCAAGGGCAACAAGACGCGCATCATCGGCCCGAACTGCCCCGGCATCATCACTCCGGGCGAGTCGCTGGTGGGCATCACGCCGAACAACATCACCGGCAAGGGCCCCATCGGCCTCGTCTCGAAGTCGGGAACACTGACCTACCAGATGATGTACGAGCTGCGCGACCTCGGTTTCTCGACCGCGATCGGCATTGGCGGCGACCCCATCATCGGCACCACGCACATCGACGCCCTCGCCGCGTTCGAGGCCGACCCCGAGACAAAGGCGATCGTCATGATCGGCGAGATCGGCGGCGACGCAGAAGAGCGTGCGGCCGACTTCATCAAGGCCAACGTCACCAAGCCGGTCGTCGGCTACGTGGCCGGCTTCACGGCTCCCGAGGGCAAGACGATGGGCCACGCCGGCGCCATCGTCTCGGCCGGCGCGGGCACCGCGCAGGGCAAGAAGGAGGCCCTCGAGGCCGCCGGGGTCAAGGTGGGCAAGACGCCCAGCGAGACCGCGCAACTGCTGCGTGAGGTGTACGCGAGCCTGTAGGCCCGCGCGAATTGCGACGCCCCGCGTGACGGCCCTCCATTGCGGTGGGGGGCCGTTACGTTTGTACTGATGACGATCGGAGACCCCGCGTGACGGCTGACGCGCCCTTTTCCAACGCCAGCGACCCCAGCGACCCGAGCGACCCCCGCGACCTCGGTGCCCCCATCGCCACGGGCCCGACAGGTACCCGCGGCGCCGCACCCATGTCGCGCTACCGCCGCGCCCGCACCCGCATCGTCACTCCGCAGGCCATCTATGGCACTCTGCTGGTCAGCGCCATCATCGGCACAGCCGCCGACGACGAGAGCGACCTCGAGGTTCTGATCACGACCGTCGGCACCGTTCTGGTCTTCTGGATCGCCCACGTCTTCGCCGAGAGCATCGCGCACTACGGCACCCCGAAGGCCATCGGCCTGCCCATGATCGCCTCGCTGAAGCACAGCCTGAACACCGCCGCCGGCCTGCTCTACGCGGCGCTGATACCCTGCCTCTTCCTGCTCTTCGGGGCCCTCGGCCTGATGCAGGAGAGCGTCGCCTACCGCATCTCGCTCTGGCTGCCGGTGCTGCTGCTCGCGGCGCTCGGCTGGTTCGCCTTCGCCGACCGGGGCAGCGTGTGGTGGGTTCGCATTCTCGGGTCGATCGTGACCGGCCTGCTGGGTGTGTTCGTCATCATTCTGAAGATCGCCTTCCACTGATGAATCGACCCACCACGTGAACCGCCCCACCACGGCTCTGCTGGCCGCGCTCGACGCACTTCTATCTGTGGCCATCGGCCTCGGCATCCCGCTCGTCATGCTCACCATTCTCTGGGCGGTGCAGTTCGACCTCGCCGTCGACTGGACGTCGTTCTGGCGCGCGGCCGCAGATTTCTGGATGCTCGGCAACGGCGTCGACCTGCTGGTGTCGATCGACCCGCAGACCGCGGCGCAGCTCGGTCTCGAACAGGCCGCCGTGCCGTTCGAGATCGGCATCGCCCCGCTCGGTTTCGCCCTGCTCACCGTGCTGCTCGGCCGTCGCTCGGGCCTGCGCCTCGGCCAGTCGCCTCACCCTGTGCTCGGCACCGTGACCGGGGTGCTGACGGTCGGGGTTCTGGCCGCGCTCATCTGGAGCACCGCGCAGTCGGCGACCGCCGTGCCGTCGCTGCGGCAGGCCGTCGTGCTGCTTCCGCTGCTCTACGGCGTCGGCGCGGTCATCGGCGCCTGGAGCACACTGCTGCGCCTGCACGCCCCCTTGGCCGAGTGGGTGCTCGACCAGACCGACCGCCTCTCTGACGAGGTGCGCACCCTGGCGGCGGTCGCCCTGCGCGGGGGAGCGATCATGGCCGCGGCGATGGTCGCGGCGGGTGCGCTCGCCGTGTCGCTGCTGCTGGTCATCCACTATTCGACCGTGATCTCGCTGTACGAGTCGCTGCAGTCGGGCATCGCCGGCGGCGCCGCGCTCACCCTCGGCCAGATCGCGGTGATGCCGAACCTCGCCATCTGGGCGGCGAGCTGGCTGCTCGGCCCCGGTTTCGCGCTCGGCACCGGCTCGTCGGTGTCGCCGCTCGGCACCCAGCTCGGACTCATTCCGTCGCTGCCGGTGTTCGGCGCCCTGCCGCAGGGGTCGCCCCTCGGCTTCGTAGCGCTGATCGTGCCGGTGGTCGTCGGGCTGGTCGTGGCGGCGGTGCTGCGCGGCCGACTGCCCTCGCCCGCAGCGTTCTCGCTGCGCGAGGCGGGGCGGATGCTCGGCACCGGTGTCGGCATGGGAGTGGTGGCGGCCACCATCCTGTCACTGCTCGCCATGTGGTCGGGCGGCGCACTCGGACCGGGGCGACTGGCCGACGTGGGGCCCGACCCGGGCGCGGTGTTCCTCTGGGCGCTCGTGATCTTCGGCGTGACGGCAACGATCGGCCTGCTGGCCAACGGCATGCGCGGCCGCGGTGGCGTGACGGGCGCGCCGCGCGACGCGGATGCCCGCGGCACGGCCGCCCGCGACAAAGCCGCCCGCGACAAACTCACCGTCGACAAACCCTCCCGCGGCACGGCCGCCCCCGAAGCACCGGCCGACCCCGCGCCCCCCGCCGACGGCTCGCAGGAGAAGGCCACCTCGCCCCGGTAAGCTTTCAGGGTGCTTTCCCTTGTCGTTCTGATCTCGGGCGGCGGGTCGAACCTCCGTGCCTTGCTCGAGGCGACGGCAGACGCCGACTTTCCCGCGCGCGTCGTGGCGGTCGGCTCCGACACCGACGCTCCCGGTCTCGAGCACGCCGAGGCCTTCGGGGTTCCCTCGTTCACGGTGGTGCCGACGGCGTTCGCCGACCGGGCCGCGTGGGGCGATGAGCTGCTGGCGCAGGTCGAGGCCTGGTCGCCCGACCTCGTGGTCTGTGCGGGTTTCATGCGCATCCTGCCGCCACGTTTCGTGGCAGCCCTCTCGCCGAACCTGATCAACACGCACCCCGCCCTGCTGCCCGCCTTTCCCGGTGCGCACGCGGTTCGGGATGCACTGGCCGCCGGCGTGACCCAGACCGGGGTGACCGTGCACATCGTCGACGAGGGCGTCGACACCGGCCCGGTGCTCGTGCAGCAGGCCGTCGAGGTGCTGCCCGGCGACACCGAGCACGAGCTCCACGAACGAATCAAGACGGTCGAGCGGGCGCTGCTCGTCGCGGCCGTGCGCGACATCGCCACCACTGCAGAAGGAGTCAGACCATGAGCGGCCCCCGCCACGACCCGTCACTTTTCCACCACCGCGACCTGGTGCCCATCAAACGCGCCCTCGTGTCGGTGAGCGACAAATCCGGCCTGGTCGAGCTGGCCGCGGCGCTCTCTGCCGCCGGCGTCGAGATCGTCTCGACCGGTTCGACCGCGAAGACCATCGCCGCCGCCGGTTTCGCCGTCACCGAGGTCAGCTCGATCACCGGCTTTCCCGAGTCGCTCGACGGCCGCGTCAAGACGCTGCACCCCTCGGTGCACGCGGGCATCCTCGCCGACCTGCGGCTCGAGTCGCACATCGCGCAGCTGCAGCAGCTCGAGATCCAGGCCTTCCAGCTCGTGGTCGTGAACCTCTACCCGTTCTCTGAGACCGTCGCCAGCGGCGCCCAGGGTGACGACGTCATCGAGCAGATCGACATCGGCGGCCCGGCGCTGGTTCGGGCATCCGCCAAGAACCACGCCAACGTCGCGATCGCCGTGTCGCCGAACACCTACCCGCAGATTCTCGAGGCACTCGAGACGGGCGGCACCTCGCTCGCCACGCGTCGCCAGCTCGCGGCCACCGCGTTCGCGCACACCGCGGCCTACGACACTGCGGTCGCCACCTGGTTCGCCGAGCAGCTCGGCGCCAGCTCGCTGCCCGTCGAGGGCGTGTTCGACCCCACGGCCCCGCTGGCCTCCGGCGGCTTTCCGAAGCTCATCGAGCGCAGCGTGGCTCTCTCGCACACCCTGCGCTACGGCGAGAACGCGCACCAGGCCGCGGCGCTCTACCTCGAACAGAACGGCCGCGGAATCGCCCAGGCCGAGCAATTGCACGGCAAAGAGATGTCGTACAACAACTTCGTCGACGCCGATGCCGCCCTGCGCGCCGCCTTCGACTTCGCCGAGCCGGCTGTGGCGATCATCAAACACGCCAACCCGTGCGGCATCGCGGTCGCCTCGTCGTCGGCCATCGATCCCATCGCGTCGGCGCACCTGCGGGCCCACGAGTGCGACCCGGTGTCGGCGTTCGGCGGCGTCATCGCGGCGAACCGCACGGTCACGCTCGGCATGGCCGAGACGGTGAGCGAGATCTTCACCGAGGTGCTGGTCGCACCCGACTTCGAACCGGATGCCCTGAAACTGCTCGAGAAGAAGAAGAACCTTCGCCTGCTGCGCCTGCCCGTCGACTACGCCAGGCCTGCCGTCGAACTCAAACAGATCAGCGGGGGCCTGCTGGCCCAGCAGGCCGACTCGTTCGCCGGCTACAGCACCGCGAGCTGGCAGCTGGTGTCGGGCGAGCAGGCCGACGCCCGCACGCTGGCCGACCTCGAGTTCGCCTGGGTCGCCTGCCGCTCGGTGAAGTCGAACGCCATTCTGCTCGCGACCAACGGCGCCTCGGTGGGTGTCGGCATGGGCCAGGTGAACCGCGTCGACTCGTGCCAGCTGGCTGTCAGCCGTGCGGGCAGCCGCGCCTCCGGGTCGGTCGCCGCCTCTGACGCGTTCTTTCCCTTCGCCGACGGGCTGCAGGTGCTGCTCGACGCCGGCGTGAAGGCCGTCGTGCAGCCCGGCGGTTCGGTTCGCGACGACGAGGTCATCGAGGCGGCCGTGAAGGCCGGCGTCACCATGTACTTCACCGGCGAGCGCCACTTCTTCCACTAGAGGCGCCCCTTCACAAAGCGCCCCTTCTCCACGAGCAGAGAGTCACACCCATGTTCAGGCCCCGCATCATCGCTGCGTCGATCGTCTCGGCGGTGGTCGTCGCGGCCATCGCGCACCTCGCGATGCTGCTGTCGTTCTTCATCGTCAAGGGTTTCGATCCGGCGGTCTTCCCGGTCGTCAACGCGTTCTTCGTGCCGCAGACGCTGTTCGTGCTGCTCTTCTCGGCGGTCTTCGCCTGGGTCGGAGCGTACCGACGCTGGTACCTGGCGCTCGCAGCCGGGCTGGTCTCGGGTGTTCTGGCGGCGCTGATCGGAACGGGCATCCCGCTTCTCGCCCAGGGCAACGCGCTCGACTCCGACGTGATCGACTACCTGGTCGCAAGCCTCGTGGGCATCAACCTGGTGTTCGTGCTGGTGGTCATCCTGTGCTGGGCGACGATCGGCCGGCGCGTGTTCTTCGGCATCGCGCAGTCGGATGCCCGTGCCACCCCGGCCGCGATCGAACGCCGTGTGGCGATCATCCGTCGCCCGCCGGCGACCCTCGCCGACGGCCACGTGACGCACATCGACAAGACCGACATCGACCTCGACCTCGCCGACGAGCAGTGGGAGTCGTACGTCTCGGTGCTCGAGACGGCGGGGTGGACGACGGTCGAGGTCGACGTGGCGCACAACCTCGCCGACTCGGTGTTCGTCGAAGACGCCGTGGTGATCTTCGACGACGTCGCCGTCATCACCAGCCCGGGCAGCGAGCACCGCGTCGAAGAGACCGAGGCCGTGGAGAAGACCGTGCTCGAGATGGGGCTGAAGGTCGCCCGCATCGCCCAGCCGGGCACGCTCGACGGCGGTGACGTTCTGAAGGTGGGCTCGACGGTGTACGTCGGCCGCAGCGGCAGAACCAACGCCGAGGGCATCCATCAGCTGCGGCACATCGTCTCTGCGCTCGGCTACACCGTGGTCGCGGTTCCGCTCACGAAGGTGCTGCATCTGAAGAGCGCCGTGACCGCGCTGCCCGACGGAACGGTGATCGGCTACCTGCCACTCGTCGACGACCCGAAGATCTTCGATCGCTTCCTGAGCGTGCCCGAAGAGGGCGGTGCCCACGTGGTCAAGCTCAGCGACGACACGGTGCTGATGGCCACGTCTGCACCGAAGACGGCCGAACTGATCGAGAATCTCGGCTACCGCGTGATCGCCGTCGACATCAGCGAATACGAGAAACTCGAGGGCTGCGTCACCTGCCTCTCGGTGCGAGTGCGCTGACGAGGTTGCCCGTCGCGCCCAGACGTGTGTAGCCTGAAAGGCTGCTCACTCTTCGACCCGACCCGCTTTCACCGCGCCCGCGCCCGGCCCACAAGGCCACCCCACACACGCACCTCTCGTTTTAGGACTCACGTTCATGCCTGCCTCACAAAGACAGTTGACGTTCCGCACGCTCTGGCGTCTCTACGCCTACGCCAAGCCGGCGATGCCGCGCATCTACCTCGCCATGGTCGTCTCGCTCACCGCGAGCCTGGTCTCGCTCGCCATTCCGCAGGTTCTCGCCGTGCTGATCGACGGGCCGCTCGCCGACGGCGACTCGTCCGAGATCTGGCCGGTGGTGCTGATCGTGCTCGTCCTCGGCGTGCTCGAGGCCGTGCTCATCGCGCTGCGCCGCGTTCTGGTGCTCACCCCCGGCACGCACATCGAGGCCCGCATGCGCAACGGCCTCTACACGCACCTGCAAGACCTGCCGGTCAGCTTTCACGACCGCTGGCCGAGCGGCCAGCTGCTCTCGCGCGCCGTCAGCGACCTCAACCTGATCAGGCGCTGGCTGTCGTTCGGTATCGTCATCATGGTGGTGAACGTGGTGACCATCTTCATCGGGTTCGCCGTGCTGATCAGCATCAACTGGGTGCTGGGGTTGATCTTCCTGGTCGCGTCGATTCCGGTGCTCGCCTACAGCTACGTGTTCGAGGGGCGGTACTCCGAGGCGGCGCGGCGCAGCCAAGACCAGGCCGGCGACCTGGCCACGGCCGTCGAAGAGTCGGTTCACGGCATCCGGGTGTTGAAGGCGTTCGGGCGCGGCAGCTTTGCGCTGAAGAAGTTCGAACGCCAGGCCGAGCAGCTGCGCGGCACCGAGATCGAGAAGGCGAAAGCCATAGCGAGCATCTGGCTGTGGCTGCTGCTGATTCCCGACGTGGCGTTCGCCGTCTGCCTCGTGGTGGGTGTGTGGCTGGCCTCCACCGGCCAGACCTCGGTGGGCGAGCTGGTCGCGTTCTTCGCCACCGGCACCGTGCTGCTCTTCCCCGTCGAATCGATGGGGTACTTCCTCGCCATGACGTTCGACGCGAAGACGGCGACGGCGAGGTTCTTCGACGTGCTCGACTCGGTGAACACCATCGAAGACCCGGCGAACCCCACGGTCATCCTGAACCCACGCGGCCAGCTGACGTTCGACGATGTGCACTACCGGTACCAGGATGCGCCCGACCGTTTCACCGACCTGCTCGACGGCATCGACCTCGTCATCGAGCCGGGCGAGACCATGGCGCTCGTCGGGCTTACCGGTTCGGGCAAGACCACACTCACGGCGCTGACCACGCGGCTGTACGACGTGAGCTCGGGGGCGGTGCGGCTCGACGGCGTCGACATTCGCGAGCTGACCAGGTCTGACCTGCGCACGAACATCGCCATGGCGTTCGAAGACGCGACGCTGTTCAGTGCCTCTGTGCGCGAGAACGTGGTTCTCGGGCGGCCGGAGGCGAGCGATGCCGAGGTGGCCGAGGCGCTCGAGATCGCCCAGGCCGGGTTCGTCTACGACCTGCCCGACGGGCTCGACACCCGGGTGGGCGAAGAGGGTCTCAGCCTCTCGGGTGGCCAGCGCCAGCGCCTGGCGCTCGCGCGTGCCATCGCGGCCAAACCGCGCGTGCTGGTGCTCGACGACCCGCTGTCGGCGCTCGACGTCGACACCGAGGCGCTGGTCGAAGCCGCGCTTCGCCGGGTGCTGGCCTCGACCACCGCCCTCATCGTGGCGCACCGCCCCTCGACAGTCGCGCTCGCCGACCGGGTCGCCCTGCTCGAGGCGGGCCGTGTCACGGCGGTCGGCACGCACGCCGAGCTGCTCGCGACGAGCGACCACTACCGATTCGTGATCTCGAGCTTCGAAGAGGAGGTGTCGGCATGAGCGAGAGCGCTGTCGAAGGCGTCGGCGGTGAAGAGCGCAACGACTTCACCAAGGCCGAGAGCGCCCAGATCAGGTCGCGCTCGCTGCGCCTGCTCGGCTCGCTGCTGCGCCCCGAGCGGTCGCGCCTCGTCGTGAGCCTGGTGGTCGTGGTGATCAGCACGGCGGCCCAGGTCGCCGGGCCGGCGCTGATCGCGTACGGCATCGACACGGGGCTGCCGGCGCTGCTGGCCAACGACTGGATGCCGCTGGCCCTCGCCGGCGTCGCCTACCTGCTCGCGGGCATCGTGGGCGCGGTGCTGATCTCGTGGTTCACGGTGCTCACCGCGCGCATCTCGCAGGCGATTCTGCTCGACCTGCGCAAACGCGTGTTCGTGCAGACCCAGAGACTGAGCCTCGAATTCCACGAGACGTATACGTCGGGGCGCATCATCTCGCGTCAGACGAGCGACCTCGACGCGATTCGCGAGCTGCTCGACTCGGGCATCAACCAGCTCGTGCAGGGTCTGCTCTACATGCTGTTCATCGGCATCGCGCTGTTCGCCCTCGACTGGGCGAGCGGGGTCATCCTGGTGATCTCGTTGGTGCCCCTGCTGATTCTGACCCGCTGGTTCCAGCTGCGCTCGCAGAAGATGTTCCGCCTCACCCGGGTGGCGTCGGCGAAGCTGATCGTGAAGTTCGTCGAGACCATGACGGGCATCCGTGCCGTGCAGGCCTTTCGCACTGAGAAGGCGAACGATGCCGAGTTCGCCGGGCTGACCGAAGACTACCGGTCGTCGAACTCCCGCGTGATCAGGCTGTTCGGAATCTTCGACCCAGGGCTGGTGCTCATCGGCAACGTGACGGTGGCCGTCGTGCTGCTCGTCGGGGCGTTTCGAGTCGTCGACGGTCAGGTGGCCGTCGGGGTGCTGCTGGCCGCGGTGCTCTACACACGCCGCTTCTTCGACCCGATGGAGGAGATGGCGATGTTCTACAACTCCTACCAGTCGGCGGCCGCGGCGCTCGAGAAGATCTCGGGGGTGCTCGAAGAGCAGCCCAGCGTGCCCGACCCGGTGAAACCGGTCGACCTGTGGAGCTCGAACGGCGAGGTCGACTTCGACGGGGTCGAGTTCTCGTACCAGAACGGCCGGGTCATCCTGCCGCGCTTCGACCTGCGCATCCCCGCCGGCCAGACGATCGCGCTGGTGGGCTCGACGGGCGCCGGCAAGTCGACGCTCGCGAAGCTCATCTCGCGGTTCTACGACCCGACCGAGGGCCGGCTGACGCTCGACGGCATCGACCTGCGCGACCTGCACCCGAAAGACCTGCGGCGCGCCATCGTGATGGTCACCCAGGAGGCCTACCTGTTCTCGGGAACCGTCGCCGACAACATCGCCATCGGCAAGCCGGGGGCGTCACTCGACGAGATCATCGCGGCGGCCAAGGCGGTCGGCGCGCACGACTTCATCGAGGCGCTGCCGAACGGCTATGAGACCGACGTCGACAAACGCGGCGGCCGGGTCTCGGCAGGCCAGCGCCAGCTCGTGTCGTTCGCCCGGGCGTTCCTCGCCGACCCCGCGGTGCTCATTCTCGACGAGGCGACCGCGTCACTCGACATTCCGAGCGAGCGGCTGGTTCAGGATGCGCTGCAGACCCTGCTCGCCGACCGCACGGCCGTGATCATCGCCCACCGTCTCTCGACCGTGGCGATCGCCGACCGCGTTCTGGTCATGGAGCATGGGCGCATCATCGAAGACGGAACGCCGGCCGACCTGATCGGCGGAACCGGCCGGTTCGCCCAACTGCACGCCTCGTGGCGGCAGTCGCTGGTGTAGCTGCTGCGCGGGTGCGGTTGAGCTGCTGCGCAACTCCCGCGGTTCTGCTGTCGAGCGGCGAGCGCTAGGGGGTCCAGGCGTAGTAGAAGCCGTCTTGGGCGAACAGGTGCCACGGGCCGTTGCAGACCACGCCGACACCGTCGTTCATCGCCTGTGGCCACCACGTCTCGTTGAGGGCCGCGGTGGCGTCGGTCTTGACGTCGGGGTCGCTGGCCGCGTCGCAGCCGGTGAAGGTCGGTGCGGTGTTGGTGGCCTGGAACATCATGATCGAGGCATTCTTCGTCTCGTCGGTCTTGATGCGGATGTTGACGGCATCGGCGGGAACCCACGCCGGCAGGGCCACGTTCGAGGCCGCACCGGCCGCGTCGGCGGGCGACGCATAGATGGCTGCGGCGAAGGGCGGCGAGACCACGTTGGCGATGGCGCAGCCCGAGAACAGCGACGTGCCGACAACCGCGATCGCACAGACGGCAAAGACACGGCGCATCACAGTTCGTTGGCTTTCCACACTGCCACAGCGTAGTCGACGCGGTAGCCGCAACCTGTAGGCGAGCTTAGAAGAGGGGTGTTCTCGGCCTCGTAGTGCCGCCGGGCATCCGTTTCGAGCCCGCGGGGTGGATGCCCGCCGCTGCGCACCACGCGCCACCACGGATGCATACCGCCCGACCGCGCCATCACGGTGCCGACCGCCCGCGCAGCGCGCGACCCGAGCAGGGCTGCGACGTCTCCGTAGGTCAGCACCGACCCGGGCGGAATGGCGTCGACGAGTTCGAGCACGAGCGCGCCGAAATCGGCGGCGGCGGGCGCGTCCGCGGCGGGCGCGTCGTCAGCGAGCACTGCGTGGCGGCGCTTCGGGCTACAGGTTCAGCGCGGCGATGGTCTCGCCGTACTGCGTCTCGCCGATGGGCTCGAAGCCCACTGCGAAGAAGAACGCCTCGGGGCCGTCGGCGCCCGGCTCGAACATGACGGTGAGCCGGTCGAAGCCGCGAGACCGCGCCTCGTCGGCCAGCGCCGTCACGGCGAACCGGCCGATTCCGCGGCCCTGGGCGCTCGCCGCGACGTTCATGCGCCAGATGCAGCCGCGGAACTCGTCGTGTGGGCTGTCGGGGTCGAAGTTGCCCATGATGAAGCCGACGACCTCGTCGTCGTCGAGCACGACGCGCGGCCACGCGGTCGACGGATTGACGTAGGCCTCGGCGATGGAGTGCGAGACGGGTGCGACGAACTGCTCTTGCCCGGGCTTCAGCGTCAGCGTGTTGGCGGCGACGATATTGTCTGCCGACAATTCTTCGAGTCTCAGTTCACCCATGCACTCAGGGTACTGGGATGCCCGGGGCCGCGCCACACGCCACAGGCGAACATCGGGCGTCGCGCCTGAGAGACCGGTCAGCAAAACTGTCTCTACGTCGAGATACTTCTCAATGCGGGTAAGCTACTCCTTGGCTTTGTTTACGGGCTGAGACGGCCCAACCGGGTAAGGAGTTTGAATGTCGAAGATCCACGTTGAAGGAACGGTCGTCGAGCTTGACGGCGACGAGATGACCCGCATCATCTGGCAGTCGATCAAAGACACGCTGATCTACCCCTACCTCGACGTCAACCTCGAGTACTACGACCTCGGCATCGAGCACCGCGACGCGACCGACGACCAGGTCACCATCGACGCGGCCAACGCCATCAAGAAGCACGGTGTGGGCGTGAAGTGCGCCACGATCACGCCCGACGAGGCGCGTGTCGAAGAGTTCGGCCTGAAGAAGATGTGGAAGAGCCCGAACGGCACCATCCGCAACATCCTCGGCGGCACGATCTTTCGCGAGCCCATCATCATCTCGAACATCCCGCGCCTGGTTCCCGGCTGGAACAAGCCGATCATCGTCGGCCGCCACGCGTTCGGCGACCAGTACAAGGCCACCGACTTCCGTTTCGAGGGCAAGGGCACGCTGACCATCTCGTTCGCGCCCGAAGACGGCAGCGAGCCGCAGTCGTTCGAGGTCTTCCAGTCGCCCGGTTCGGGTGTGGCCATGGCCATGTACAACCTCGACGAGTCGATCCGCGACTTCGCCCGCGCCTCGCTGGCCTACGGCCTCGCCCGCAAGTACCCGGTGTACCTGTCGACCAAGAACACCATTCTGAAGGCCTACGACGGCCGCTTCAAAGACCTCTTCCAGGAGGTCTTCGACGACGAGTTCGCCGCGGCGTTCGCCGAGGCCGGCATCACCTACGAGCACCGTCTGATCGACGACATGGTCGCCGCCGCCCTGAAGTGGGAGGGCGGCTACGTGTGGGCCGCCAAGAACTACGACGGCGACGTTCAGAGCGACACCGTCGCCCAAGGCTTCGGTTCGTTGGGCCTGATGACGAGCGTGCTGTTCACGCCCGACGGCAAGACCGTCGAGGCCGAAGCCGCGCACGGCACCGTGACCCGGCACTACCGCCAGCACCAGGCCGGCAAGCCCACGTCGACCAACCCGATCGCGTCGATCTACGCCTGGACCCGTGGGCTCGCCCACCGCGCCACGCTCGACGACAACGCCGAACTGGCGACCTTTGCAGTGACCCTCGAAGACGTCGTCATCAAGACGGTCGAGTCGGGCGCGATGACGAAAGACCTCGCGCTGCTCATCGGCCCCGACCAGCCGTACCAGACGACCGAGGAGTTCCTCGCGACGCTGACCGAGAACCTGGCGGCCCGCCTGGCCTAGTCTTTCGCTAGAACGTGCGCGCCGACTCGGTGCGCGGTGTCGTCTGGGTCGTCGGTTCGCCGGCGGCCCAGACGTCTTTCACCACCCAGTCGGCGTCGAGCAGCACCACGTCGGGTGCGAATCCGGGCGCGAGATAGCCGAACACGTCGTCGAGGCCCAGCGCTCGGGCGGGCGACGCCGTCACCGCGCGAACGGCGAGCACCGGGTCGATGCCGGCATCGAAGACGGCGGAGCGCAGTGCGGCATCCTGAGTCAGGGTCGAACCCGCGATCGTGTCGGTGCCGCTCAGCCGTGCCACGCCAGCTGTCACAGTGACGGCCAGGTCGCCGATCGCGTAGTCGCCGTCCGGCGCCCCCGCCGCAGCCATGGCGTCGGTGACCAGCAGAATGCGCTGCGGCGCCGAGAAGAAGGCGATGCGGGCGACCTGCGGGTGCACGTGCACGCCGTCGAGAATGAGTTCGAGGGCCACCCGAGGGTCGCTGAGAGCGGCGGTCACGGGGCCCGGCTCGCGGTGCCGGATGCCCGGCATGGCGTTGAAGGCGTGCGTGAGCAGCGTGGCGCCGCGGTCGAACGCGGCCTGCGCCAGGGCGAAGTCGGCCGTGGTGTGGCCGACGGCCGCCACGACCCCGTCACCGGTGAGCTGCTCGATCGCGTCGAGGGCGCCGGGCAACTCGGGAGCGAGCGTCAGCTGCAGGAGGGTGCCTCGCGCGGCGTCGACGAGGTCGGCGATCTGTGCGGCATCCGGGGTTCTGAGATGGTCGGGGTGATGGGCGCCGCGGTTCTCCGGTGACAGGTACGGGCCCTCGAGGTGCGAACCCAAGACCAGCGGGTCACGCTCGATGAGGTCGGCGACGGCGGCGAGACTGGCGTGCAGGGCGTCGAGCGGGTTCGTCACCAGGCTGATCACCGAGCGGGTGGTTCCGCGCCGGCGGTGCGTCGCGAGTGCGGCGGTGATCTCGCCGGGGCCGTCGTCGAAGGCGTGGCCGCCACCGCCGTGGGCGTGTACGTCGATGAAGCCGGGTGTGGCCACTCGCCCTGTGGCGTCGACGACGGTTGCGCCGGGCGCGGTGCCCCAGCCATACCAGCCGTTGCCCGTGCCGGTGGCGAGAATGGCCTGGGGGCTGAACGCGATCCAGAAGTCGTCGACGATGCCGTCGGCGTCGATCTTCGTCGCGCCGTGGATGACCACGCTCATTCGAACTCTTTGCGACCCGAGATGACCCCGCTGATCACGGCGACGACCCCGAACACGATGGCGACGATGGGCTGGCCCATCACGAGCCAGCTCAGTGCGGCAGAGCCCATGATGACGATCTCGACGAGAGCCTTGCCGAACGGGTCGAGGGTGATGACCGCCCTCGGCGAGCGGAACAGCCCCCACAGCACGATGGCGAACAGCGGGGCGCCGATGCCGAACACGAAGTTGAGCAGCGGCGGCCACGAGACGAAGCCCCACAGGCCCAGTGAGAAGAAGGCGAAGAGCTCGAGGAGGAAGCGCAGCACGTCGTTCGGGCCGATGCGCACGGGCTGGGTGGCTTGCTGGTTCACGACTGCAATGCTACTGCGGGGCGCTGGGGGCGCCCGCAGGCAACGGCTGCCGTACCATGGGAGTTGGTCGACGGATATCGTGCGGCCCCGGGCGTGAAACTGTCGACTGCCCGCCGCTGCATGCAGAACTGGTTCACTCGTGACGACTTCCGTCAAAACTCCTTCGTCTTCTTCGCGCCCCTTTCCCACCGGCGGTCTGGTCATCCTCGCCGTCGCCGTCTTCACCAGCGTCACTGCCGAGATGATCCCCACCGGGCTGCTGCCCGAGATGAGCACCGAGCTCGGGGTCACCGAGTCGCAGATCGGCTTCCTGGTCACGTTCTTCGCGCTCGCGGTGGTGCTCACCAGCGTGCCGCTGGTGTCGCTGACCCGCCGGTTCTCGCGGCACTCCCTCGTCGTGGTCGTGCTGCTCGTGGTGTCGGCGGCGGCGCTGTTCTCGGCGCTCGCGCCCGACTACGGCTGGCTCGCGGTGGCGCGCATCCTCGGCGGTGTCGCGCACGGGCTGTTCTGGGCGGTGGTGGGCGCCTACTCGGGCCACCTCGTCGCCAAGGAGCAGGTCGGTCGCGCTGTCGCCATCATCACGTCGGGCGGAACGCTCGCCATCGTGTTCGGCGTGCCCCTCGCCACGGTCGTCGGGCAGGCGTTCGGGTGGCGCGCGCCGTTCGTGGTCGTGGCCGTGCTCGGGCTGTGCTCTGCGGTGCTGATTCTGCGCTTCCTGCCGCGGGTGAGCGTCGAGGCTGCTCCCAGCCGGCGGGCCGGTCGTTCACCGGGCGCCGAGCGGGCGCCGCGCGATGCCACCATCGGCGGGGTCGTACTGATCTGCATCACGACGGCGACCATCATGGTGGGTCACTACGCGCTCTACACCTACATCGCGCCATTCCTGACGACGCAGGTCGGCATTCCGGCCGACCGCATCGGCGCGGTTCTGTTCGTCTACGGTGCCGGCGGGGCGGTGGGTCTGCTGCTGGTGGGGTTGTTGTTCAGCCGCCGGCCCATGCTCGGCATCGTCATCGGAGTTGCGGCGACGGTCGTGGCGGTGGCCGCCCTGGCCTTCCTGTCGGGCAGCGTTGCGCTCTCGATCAGCGCGCTCGTCGTGTGGGGTGTCGCCTTCGGCATGCTCCCGTCGCTGCTGCAGTCGCGGCTGCTGCACGTGGCGTCGGCGCAGGTGCGCGACACGGCGGTGGCGTTCTTCTCGTCGTCGTTCAACATCGGAATTGCGACGGGCGCCGTCATCGGCGGCTTCCTGCTGTCGAACTACGGCCTGATGGCGCTGCCCGTCGGCGACCTCGTGCTGCTTCTCGCGTCGCTTGTGCTGCTGTTCGGTTCGGTCGTCGCGTCGCACCGTCGTCGCGCCCGTGCCAGGGTCGGTGCCGCCGGTGCCGCCGGTGCCGCCGGTGTGGCCGGTGGTGAGCGGGGGGTCGCCGCGGATGCCGCCTCCGGAGCCGCGCGCACCGACGACCTCCACGTCGAGGCGATGGCCGGCGCCGAGCTCGCCGGGGCTCAGCTCTTCGAGGGCCAGGTGCTCGAGGGCAGGCTGCTCGAGGGCCAGGTGCGTGAGGGCCAGTCGGTCGAGGGCCAGGTGCGTGGGTGCAAGCCGCTTGAGGGCCACGCGCCCGACGGCCACGCGCCCGACGGTCACGCGTTCGGGTCGAACGACACCGAGACCGAGCTGGTCGGCCCGAAGCGTCCCGTCGACGGATCGCTGTAGCGCAGCGAGATGTCGACCACGCCTGCCGCGGTCGGCGCCGGCAGCGTGACCAGGGTCGAGCCGGTGCCGTCCGCGTCGAGCTGAATGCTGGCGGCGCTCGCGGTGAGCGGTGTGACCGTCGCAGGTGCCGGGGGCGCGCTGACTGGAGCGCTCTTGGCGGTTGCAGAGGCCGCCCCGGCCGCGACCGGTGCGTCGATGAGCACGGCGATGAGCCCGCCCGGGTCGCCGGCGGCCGTGACCACGAACGAGGAGCTGCTGATCGTGGCGCCGGGGTTCGGCGAGACGATCTGCAGCCCGTCGAGTGCAACGCTCGTGGGCGCGGTCAGCCCGGATCGTGACCCGTCGGCCCGAGTCTCACGCACCGCGAGCTGGTGCTGCCCGAATTCGAGCCCCGGATACTCGCTCGCCGCGAACACCCCGCTCGCTGCGTCACACACCAGCCGCGCCACCACTGGTGCGCCCGCCGCCCCCACGTCGATCACGTCGACGGTCGTTCCGGGCTCCGCCACCCCGCTCAACCCCGGGTACACCCGGTGCGCCCCATCCACGCTGAACACCGCCGTCGGCACCGGCACCACTGCCGGTGTGCTCGTGGGCGGTGGCGTCGCTGTGGGCGTCGGGACGGGGATGATGGTCGGGGTGGGTGCGGGGGTCGGGGTGGGCACCGGTGTGGGCGTCGGCGTGGGGGTGGGCACCGGTGTGGGCGTCGGCGTGGGGGTGGGCACCGGT
>NZ_JAZHPE010000011.1:0-149513 GCF_036553535.1 Subtercola sp. YIM 133946 | reverse complement strand
GCAAGGGAGACCTTGTGGGAGAGTAGGACACCGCCGGACCCACCTCCAAGATTGAGGCCCACCCCACCAGGTGGGCCTCAATCATTTAACCCGGCCCTAGGCTGGGTTGTCAGAACCTCATATCTCAACAGCGCGCAGCAATCAGGAGGAATGTCATGAGCGATTCACCAGACAGGGAGAAGCGCCCAGGCCGACGTGACGACGGGGCGCGATCAGACGGGCCGCGAAGTGGCTCGGCTCGACCCCGCAATGCCAAGCCGCGAGAGTCCGGTGGCGAGCGTCGGCTGTGGACCAGTGACGGCAAGCCCGCGCGCAGTGCAGCCCCTGGGCAGCGCGACAAGCGCGACCGCGGCGGATACCGTGACGAAGGTCTGACCCCCGAGGAGTTGCGGGCCCGTGAGCTGCGCGCCGTTCGCCCGCACCATGACGACCCTGACATTCCCGACGATGTGTCGGTGAAAGAACTCGATCGGGTGGCCTACAACGAGCTGAAGACGCTCTCGAAGGAGAACGCCGAAGGCGTTGCCAAACATCTGGTGATGGTGGCACGGCTCATCGACGAGCAGCCAGAGCTCGCGCACAAGCACGCCCTGTCGGCCTCGCGTCGCGCGGGCCGCATCGCCATGGTGCGCGAGACCCTCGCCATTACGGCATATGCGACGGGCGACTTCGCCCTGGCCATCCGTGAGCTGCGCACCTACCGGCGCATCTCGGGGTCGAACGAGCAGCTGGCGCTGATGGTCGACAGCGAACGCGGCCTCGGCCGGCCCGATCGTGCCCTCGAGCTCGGCCGTTCGGTCGACCGCAGCACCCTGTCGCCGGCCACGCAGGTCGCAGTGGCGATCGCCATGTCGGGCGCCCGCCTCGACCAGAGCCAGCCCGAGCTGGCGCTGGCCGAACTGGAGATAAGCCAGCTCGACCCGACGCGCGCCTACAGTTACAGCCCCGACCTGTTCTGGGCGTACGCCGAGGTGCTCGACGACCTCGCTCGGCCGGATGAGGCCGCACAGTGGCGCGCTCACGCCGAGCGGGCCGAAGCCGCGCTCGATGCCCTCTCGGCCGACGACGACCTCATCGAGGTGTTCGAAGAGGAGGTCGAGTTCGTTCCGCTCGACGACGAGGTGAGTGTGCCGGAAGACGACGAGGTGAGTGTGCCGGAAGACGAAGTGAGCAGTGGCGTCGACCACGGCAGCGAGCACGACCACACCACGGCCGACAACGACGACGAGAGCGCGGGAGAGAACGATGGGCCTGTTCACGAGTCGAAAGACTGAGACGGTGACTCCGCTCGACGGAATCGACGTCATTCTGGCCGACCTCGATGGTGTGGTCTACGCCGGCCCGAATGCGATCGACCACGCGGTCGAGTCTCTCGGCCGGGCGGTGGCTGACGGCATCCGTGTCGGCTACATCACCAACAACGCATCGCGAACAGACGCGCAGGTCGCCGAGCATCTGTCGAGCTTCGGCCTCGAGGTCGCCCCGCACGACGTCGTGACGAGTCCTCAGGCTGCCGTGAAGCTGCTGGTCGACCTGGTTCCCGCCGGTGCCACGATTCTGGTGGTGGGTGGCGAGGGACTCACGAGCGAGGTGGAGCGCGCGGGGTTTGTGGTCACACGCAAGTCTGCCGATCAGCCCGCGGCGGTCATCCAGGGCTTCTCGCCCGACGTGTCCTGGCGCGACCTGGCGCAGGCGAGCTTCGCGCTGCACCGCGGTATTCCGTGGGTGGCGACGAACACCGACTGGACGATTCCGGTCGAAGGCGGAGTCGCGCCAGGCAACGGCACGCTCGTCTCGGCCGTGCACACGGCGGTCGGTACGCTTCCGGTGGTGGGCGGCAAGCCCGAGAAGGCGATCTTCGACGCGGCCGTCGCGCGGTTCGAGGCGCACTCGCCGCTGTTCATCGGCGATCGTCTCGACACCGACATCATCGGGGCGAACCGGGCGGGCATCCCTACGGTGCATGTGCTGACGGGTATCGACGGGCCGAAGCAGCTGCTCGCGGCCGACAGAGACTCGCGGCCCACGTTCATCCTCGACGATCTGCGCGGGTTGTTCGAGCCGTATCCCGCGACGGTGCTGAGCCACGACAACACGGTGGCGACCGTCGGCGGGGCGGTCGTGCGCATCCGCGGCAACACAGTCGAGATCGTCAAGGAGGGCGATTCGGCCGTGAATCGGGTGCGGGCCGGCAGCGGAGTGATCTGGGCATCCGGCCAGCCGATCTACGGGCTCGACGTGGCGCCGGGGCTCTACAGCTGACGCCGGAGGTACCCTTGAGCCATGACGAGCGATGAGGCGCACGAACCGGTGGGCGACGTCTCTGACGCGCTGCTCTCGCGACTGCGCGTGATCGAAGTCCAGCCGCTTGAGGCGCGGGCCATCGCCTACGTGCAGGTGCATGACGAGTTGAGAACACGGCTCGAAGGGTCTGACCAGGCGACCACACGTGGCTGATGAGGGCTCGACCCGGCTCGACGCGGCGCTGGCCGCGAGCGGCCTCGCCCGATCACGCAACCACGCCGCTCAGCTGATCGCCGAGGGATACGTGAGCATCGACGGGGTGGTGACGGTGAAACCGTCGGCGCGGGTGCGCGACGGCCAGGCGCTGCACGTCGACGGCGACGACTCGTACGTCAGCCGGGCGGCGGGCAAACTCGTCGCCGCCCTCGACGCGTTCGACGGCATCGAGGTATCGGGTCGGCTGGCGCTCGACGCGGGTGCATCGACCGGCGGTTTCACCCAGGTGCTGCTCGAGCGGGGCGCCCGGCACGTGATCGCCGCCGATGTGGGGCACGGGCAGTTGTCGCCGGTCATAGCGACGGATGCCCGGGTCAGCGTGGTCGAGGGGTACAACCTGCGCTTCGCCACGCCCGACTCCCTCGCCGCGGTGTCGGGTGTCGCCGAAGCTCCGCAGCTCGTGGTGGGCGACCTCTCGTTCATCTCGCTGACGCAGGTGCTGCCCGCGCTGGTGGCAGTGGCGACGAGCGACGCCGACTTCGTTCTGCTGGTCAAGCCGCAGTTCGAGGTAGGGCGGTCGGGCATCCGTGAGGGCGTCGTGCGCAACCCGGGGCTACGGGCCGACGCCATCTCGACGGTGCTGTGGGCAGGGTTCGACCTCGGCCTGCAGACGGCGGGGCTCATTTTCTCCCCAGTCATCGGAAATGCCGGGAATCACGAGTATCTCGTCTGGCTCAGCGCCGGGCAGGGCAGCAATCCGACAGAATGGAGAGACCGCGTCATCAACGTTTCAGGAGCACATACCCCGTGACATCCCGCTTTTTTCTCGTCGTGCTGCACACGGGGCGCCGTGACTCGGTCGAGGCCGCGATGCTCGTCTGCGACCAGCTCGCGGCGTCGGGGGTGACGCCGGTGCTCGACCGCTCTGACCTCGCCGACATCGCCGACCAGCTCACCGACCCGTCGATCGTGGGCGTGCTGGGCGACGGCGTCGAGCTGGGCGATCTCGAGCTGGTGATCGTGCTCGGCGGCGACGGCACCATTCTGCGTGCCGCCGAGGTGGTTCGGGGCTGTTCGGTGCCGCTGCTCGGGGTCAATCTCGGGCACGTGGGGTTTCTGGCCGAGAGCGAGCGCGAAGACCTCGGTTCGTCGGTCGAGCGGGTGCTGAACGGCGACTACACGGTCGAAGAACGCATGACGCTCGACATCGTGGTGACGGTGGGCAGCGAGGTGGTCTACGAGGGGTGGGCCCTGAACGAGGCGACCGTCGAGAAGGCGAGCCGCGAACGGATGATCGAGGTGGTGATCGAGGTCGACGGGCGGCCGCTGTCGAGCTTCGGCTGCGACGGCGTGGTGATGGCGACGCCGACCGGCTCGACGGCCTACTCGTTCTCGGCCGGCGGCCCCATCGTGTGGCCGAGCCTCGATGCGCTGCTGTTCGTGCCGCTGAGCCCGCACGCGCTGTTCTCGCGGGCGCTGGTGATCGGGCCCGAGTCGGTGCTGGCCGTCGAGCTGCTCGAGCGCACCCCCGGCGTCGGCGTGCTCTGGTGCGACGGGCGGCGGGGGTTCGACCTGCCGAACGGCGCCCGGGTGCAGGCGCGCAGGTCTGAGGTTCCGGTGCGGTTGGCGCGGCTCACGCACGGCCCGTTCTCCGACCGGCTGGTTCGCAAGTTCTCGCTGCCCGTCGACGGATGGCGCGGGCCGGTGAGATCGGGCGACGAGGGGCCGGGCAGGCAGGTGACCGGTGGTTAGGGGCACCGCGACGACGAGTGCGGGGCGGCCGTTGACGGCGTTGCGTGGGGTCATCGACGAGATCACGATTCGTGACCTCGGGGTGATCGCCGACGCGGTGCTGCCCCTGGGGCCGGGCTTCACGGCGGTGACCGGTGAGACGGGCGCGGGCAAGACGATGGTGGTGCAGGCGCTCGGCCTGCTGATGGGTGAGCGCTCGGTGGCCGGGCAGGTGCGTGCGGGGCGTTCGCAGGCGTGGGTCGAGGGGCGCTGGCGGGTACCGACCGGGTCTGCGGTGTCTGAACGGGTGCGCGACGCCGGCGGCGACATCGACGAGGTGTCGGCGACCGAGGCCGGTGGGGTCGGCGAGCTGATCCTGTCGCGCTCGGTGTCGAGTGAGGGGCGCAGCCGGGCCATCGTGGGCGGCCGCAGCGCTCCGGTCGGGGTTCTGGCCGAGCTCGGCGAGCGGCTGGTGGTGGTGCACGGGCAGTCCGACCAGCTGAGGCTTCGATCATCCACTGAGCAGAGGCTCGCACTCGACCGGTTCGCCGGGCCGGGCTTCGCGACGACCTTCGCGGCCTACAGTGCGGCCTTCGGCGCGTGGCACGACCTGCAGGGCGAGCTGCAGACGCTGGTGTCGCAGCGTGATGAGCGGCTGCGCGAGGCAGAGAGCCTGCGCGTCGCGGTGACCGAGATCGAGGCACTGGGCCCGCAGCCCGGCGAAGACGTCACGCTCGCCGAGCGTGCGAACCGCCTGACCAACCTCGAAGACCTGCGCGTGGCGGCGACGGCGGCACGCGAGGCCGTGTCGAGCGACGAGATCGACGGCATGCCCGACACCGTGAGCCTGCTCGACAGTGCCCTGCGGCAGCTCGAGCGGGTGCGGTCGCACGACTCTGCGCTCGACGAGATCGTCGAATCGCTCGCGAGTGCCTCGTTTCTGGTCGCAGAGATCTCGACGCAGTTGTCGAGCTATCTGGCCGAACTCGACACCGACGGCGGGGCAGAACTCGACGAGGTGCAGGAGCGCCGGGCCGAGCTCAGTGTGCTGGCCCGCAAGTTCGGGCCGACGCTCGACGACGTGATCGCGTACTTCGAGGCGGCCGGCCCCCGGCTGATCGAGCTCGACAACGACTCCGACCGTATCGAAGAGCTGACCGACGCCGTCGCCGAGCGCGCGGCGGTGGTGGATGCCCTTGCTGCCGACCTCAGCGCGGCACGCAGTGAGGCGGCGGGGCGTCTGGCGGCCCTCGTGTCGTCAGAGCTGGCGGCGCTCGCCATGGGCGGGGCGAACCTCGTCGTCGAGGTGACGCCGGTCGAGGAACTCACGGCCACCGGCCGCGACACGGTGCAGTTTCTGCTGTCGGCGCACCAGGGCGCCGAGCCGCGGCCGCTCGGGCGCGGGGCGTCGGGCGGCGAGCTGTCGCGCATCATGCTCGCCATCGAGGTGGTGCTGGCCGAGACCGACCCCGTGCCGACCTTCGTGTTCGACGAGGTCGACGCAGGGGTGGGTGGAGCATCGGCCATCGAGATCGGCCGGCGGCTCGCCCGGCTCGCTCAGGATGCCCAGGTGATCGTCGTGACGCACCTGGCGCAGGTGGCGGCCTTCGCCACGAACCACCTGTCGGTCGTGAAGGATTCGGATGGCGCCGTGACGGCGAGCAGCGTGCAACAGCTCGTGGGTGAGGCGCGGGTGGCCGAGATGGCCCGGCTGCTGTCAGGGCTGCCCGACTCGGAGAGCGGCCTGGCGCACGCGCGGGAGCTGATCGAGCTGGCGGCGGGGGCGTAGCAGGCTCGCCGCACGCGATTCGGCGGAGCGGGCATCCGGCGTTGCGCCCGGAGCAGGGGCACCTGACTTCGTGATCGGGCACGGGCACGCTAGCGTGAGACGAAACGAGCGCTCGGGGGTTGCGATGTCTGACTCAGCACTGCCGGTACGAACGAGCGGAACGTCGCAGGCGACGCCGAGGCCGGCGCGCAGCAAATGGCTCGCCCTCGTCATCATCGCCCTCGCACAGCTCACGGTGGTGCTCGACGGCACCATCGTCAACGTCGCGCTGCCCGATGCCCAGGCGGCGCTCGGCATGTCTGACTCCGATCGCAGCTGGGTGGTGACGCTGTACGCGCTCGCCTTCGGATCGCTGCTGCTGCTCGGCGGCCGCATCGCCGACTACTGGGGCCGCAAGCGCTCGTTCATCGTCGGGATGGCCGGCTTCGCCCTGGCCTCGGGCATCGGCGGCCTGGCGACCACGGGCGGCATGCTGCTCGCGGCCCGGGGAGCGCAGGGGGTGTTCGCCGCCCTGCTCGCGCCGGCGGCCCTCGCCATGCTGAACGTCACGTTTCCGAAGGGGCCCGACCGCGCCAAGGCGTTCGCGGTGTACGGCACCATCGCGGGCGGCGGGGCTGCGATCGGGCTCGTGCTCGGCGGCGTGCTGACCGAGTACTTCAGTTGGCACTGGTGCCTGCTGGTCAACGTGCCGATCGCCATCGTGGCGATCGCGATGGCCATTCCCATTCTGACCGAGAGCAAGGCCGACGGCGACACCCGATACGACGTTCCGGGCGCTCTGCTCGTGACGCTGGGCCTCGGCTCGATCGTCTACGGCTTCTCGCGGGCCAGCCTCGGCTGGGATCGCCTCGACACCATCGGCTTTCTCGCCCTCGGCGTGGCGCTGCTCGTCGTGTTCGTGCTCGTCGAGGGGCGCGTCTCGAACCCGTTGCTGCCGCTGCGGGTGGTGGCGAACCGAGTGCGCGGCGGGGCGTACATCACCTCGCTGCTCGTCGGAGCGGCTCTGCTCGGCGGCCTGCTGTACCTGACGCTGTACTTTCAGATCGTGCTCAAGTTCACCCCGCTGCACTCGGGGTTGTCGTCTCTGCCCATGACGGCGTCGATCATCGCGGGTGCCACGATCGTGTCGCGCATTCTGCCGAAGGTGGGCCCGCGCATCCTGATGACCATCGGGCCGGTGTTCGCGGCCGGCGGGTTGTTCTGGCTCAGCCACCTGACGGTCGAGAACGAGTACTTCGTGCAGATTCTGCCGGGCCAGATACTGCTCGGCCTCGGGCTCGCGATGGTGTTCGTGCCGATGCAGAATGTCGCGCTCTCGGGCATCGAGGCTCGAGATTCGGGGGTCGGCAGCGCTGCGGTGACGGCGACGCAGCAGATCGGTGGGTCGATCGGCACGGCGGTGTTCACCGCCATCTACAGCTCTGCCGTGGCGGCGTACGTGATCGCGAACCCGAGCCAGAACCCGTTGCCGAGCCTGGTGAGCGGCTACTCGTCGGTGTTCATGGCGGCGTCGATCACGGTGCTCTGCGCGGCGCCGATCGCGTTCATCCTCGTGAACGTCAAACGCAGGGCCTTCGCCGGGTCGCAGCGGTAGGCGGGGCCGTGGCTACTGTTAGAGTGGAACTCCGTGGATGATCATCAAAACGAGTCCCTGCCCGCCCCGATCGCCGGAGCCCCAATGACCGGCGCGAAGAGAAAACTCACGAAGCACATCTTCGTCACGGGCGGTGTCGTCTCCAGCCTCGGCAAGGGGCTGACCGCCGCGAGTCTCGGCAATCTTCTGACCGCCCGAGGGCTGCACGTCGTCATGCAGAAGCTCGACCCGTACCTGAACGTCGACCCGGGAACGATGAATCCGTTTCAGCACGGCGAGGTGTTCGTGACCGACGACGGGGCCGAGACCGACCTCGACATCGGCCACTACGAGCGCTTTCTCGACATCAACCTGAACCAGGCCGCGAACGTCACGACCGGCCAGATCTACTCGACCGTCATCGCCAAAGAGCGTCGCGGCGAGTACCTCGGCGACACCGTGCAGGTGATTCCGCACATCACCGACGAGATCAAGCGGCGTATGCGCCTGCAGGCGCAGGGCGACGACGCGCCCGACGTGATCATCACCGAGATCGGCGGCACCGTCGGCGACATCGAGTCGCAGCCGTTCCTCGAGTCGGCCCGCCAGGTGCGGCACGAGCTCGGCCGCCGCAACGTGTTCTTCGTGCACGTGTCGCTGGTGCCGTTCATGAACGCCTCGGGCGAGCAGAAGACGAAGCCCACGCAGCACTCCGTCGCCGCGCTGCGTTCGATCGGCATCCAGCCCGACGCGCTCGTGCTGCGCAGCGACCGCCCCGTCTCCGACTCCAACAAGCGCAAGATCGCGCTGATGTGCGACGTCGACGAAGACGCGGTGGTGAATGCGATCGACGTGCCGAGCATCTACGACATTCCGACGATGCTGCACGACCAGGGCCTCGATGCGTACATCATCGACCACTTCGAGCTGCCCGCCGACGAGGTCGACTGGTCGGGCTGGGCGCCGCTGCTCGCTGCCGTGCACGAACCGAAGCACGAGGTGACGATCGGCCTGGTCGGCAAGTACATCGACCTGCCCGACGCCTACCTCTCGGTGACCGAGGCGCTGCGTGCGGGCGGGTTCGCCCACCGCACCAAGGTCAAACTGAAGTGGATCGCGTCAGACAACTGCGAGACGCCCGAGATGGCGGCCCGCGAGCTCGGCGACATCGACGGCATCTGCGTGCCGGGCGGCTTCGGCGTTCGGGGCATCGAGGGTAAGCTCGGCGCTCTGCGCTTCGCACGGGAGAACGGTATTCCGAGCCTCGGTCTGTGCCTCGGCCTGCAGTGCATGGTGATCGAGTACGCCCGCAACGTGGTCGGGCTCGACGACGCCTCGTCGAGCGAGTTCAACCCCGACACTCCGTTCCCGGTCATCGCCACGATGGCCGAGCAGGTCGACATCATCGCGGGTGGCGACCTCGGCGGCACGATGCGCCTGGGCCTGTACGAGGCCAAGCTCGCCCCCGGATCGCTCGTCGAAGAGCTCTACGACGCGCCGACCATCGAAGAGCGGCACCGTCACCGCTACGAGGTCAACAACAACTATCGCGGCCAGATCGCCGACGCCGGGCTCTGGTTCTCGGGCACGTCGCCCGACGACCACCTCGTGGAGTTCGTCGAGCTGCCTCGGGATGTTCACCCGTACTACGTCGGAACGCAGGCGCACCCCGAGCTGCGCTCGCGGCCGAACCGCGCGCATCCGTTGTTCGACGGGCTGATCGTGGCCGCGCTCGAACGGCAGGAAGCCAGCCGGCTGTTCGCGGCGGAGGCCTGAGATGACCGACGTATCGAATTCCGACGCGGCGGCCGGCGGGGTCGCCGATGCGCCGAGCGACGAGGCGGTCGACCTGACGGTGAGCCGCAGCGAGGTGGTGTTCGCCGGCAAGATCTGGGATGTTCGCAGCGAGACGTTCGACTACAACGGCAAAGACACGCTGCGCGAGTTCGTCGACCACCCGGGCGCCGTCGCCGTGATGGCGATCGACGACGACGACCGCGTGCTGCTCATCCAGCAGTACCGGCACCCCATCCGATCGCGGGAGTGGGAGATCCCCGCGGGGCTGCTCGACGTGTCGGGCGAAGACTTCCTGGTGGCGGCGCAGCGTGAGCTCGCAGAAGAGGTCGACCTGCGGGCCGACACGTGGAACGTGCTGATCGACTACGCGACCACCCCTGGCGGCAACAACGAGCTCATTCGCATCTACCTGGCGCGCGGGCTGCACGCCACCGACGAGCCCTTCGACCGCGAAGACGAAGAGGCCGACATGAAGCTGCGCTGGGTGGCCCTCGACGACATCGTGGCGGGGGTGCTGGCCGGCGCGCTGCAGAACCCGTCGCTCGTCATCGCCTCGCTTGCCGCCCGGGCCTCGCGCGAGGGCGGCTGGGCGTCGCTGAAGCCGGCCGACGAGCCGTGGCCGGAGTACCGGCGCCTGCACCCGTGAGTGCGCTGCGGGCGGCATCGGCGGCGACGCGGCAGAGCTCGATCGCACGGGGATGAGTGCGGTGGTGCGGGGTTCGGCGGGCATCCATTCGCTCGTCGACGGGTACCTGCGGCACCTCACCATCGAGCGCGGGTTGTCAGCGAACACGCTCGCGGCGTACCGGCGCGATCTCGGGCGCTATGAGGCCTGGCTCGAGTCGAACGGTGTCACGTCGTTCGCTGACGTCGGCGAAGGGCAGATCGGAGCTTTCACCCGGCAGCTGGCCGCAGAGACACCGGATGCCCAGACCGGCGTCTCGGCGCCGCTCGCCGCCTCATCGGTGGCCCGCATCGTCTCGTCGGTGCGGGGGCTGCACCGGTTTCTGGCCGAAGAGGGGCAGGCTCCGGTCAATGCCGCGCGCGAAGTGAAGCCGCCGAAGCTCGGCAGTCGCCTGCCGAAGGCCATCTCGATCGAGCAGATGACGGCGCTGCTCGAGGCGACCGGGGGAGACGATCCGGGGGCTCTGCGTGACCGCGCCCTGCTCGAACTGCTGTACGCCACCGGGTGCCGAGTGTCGGAGGTGGTGTCGCTGAACGTCGACGATGTTCCGGCCGACTCCGACTTCGTGCGAGTGCTCGGCAAGGGCAGCAAGCAGCGGGTGGTGCCGGTGGGGAGCTTCGCGCGGGCGGCGCTCGATGCGTACCTGGTGCGGGTGCGGCCGCTGTACTCGGCGCGGGGGCGCTCGACGCCGGCCCTGTTCCTGGGGCTGCGTGGAGACCGGTTGAGTCGGCAGGGGGCGTGGCTGATCATCCAGGCCGCCGCCAAACGTGCCGGGCTCGAGGCGCACATCTCGCCCCACACGTTTCGGCACTCGTTCGCGACGCACCTGATCGCCGGCGGAGCCGACGTGCGGGTGGTGCAGGATCTGCTCGGCCACGCCTCGGTGACGACCACCCAGATCTACACCCAGGTCACGGCCGACACCCTGCGCGACATGTACCAGACGGCCCACCCCCGCGCCCGCTGACCGTCGTTCGACGCTTCGACGCTTCGACGCTTCGACTCTGCGCAGGAGCATGAAAACAGCCCCCAGAACGTGCTTCTGCGCGAAATGAGTGGATCCGTTGGCGCATCCGCGCTGCGCGCCGGGGCGGCCGCGCACCCGGAGGCACGCTCAGTCGGTGCCGGCGTCGAAGGCGGCGCCCTCGGAGGCGGCGTCGGTGGCGCGCTCGAGCTCGTCGGTGGCGGGGTCGGTGTGCTTGGTGGGGTTGAGGATGAGCTCGGATTCGCCCGGGTCGAGGGCGCCCACGAGGTCGGCGGTGGCGCCGCCGATGATGCCGGCCGCCGCGTACTGCTCGAGGCGGGCGCGGGAGTCGGCGATGTCGAGGTTGCGCATGGTGAGCTGGCCGATGCGGTCGCCCGGGCCGAAGGCGGCGTCGCCGACCCGCTCCATCGAGAGCTTGCCGGGGTGGTAGCTGAGGGCGGGGCCCGTGGTGTTGAGGATCGTGTAGTCGTCGCCGCGACGCAGCCGCAGTGTGACCGAACCCGAGACCGCCGAACCGACCCAGCGCTGGATGGACTCCCGCAGCATCAGCGACTGCGGGTCGAGCCAGCGCCCCTCGTACATCAGGCGCCCGAGGCGGCGGCCCTCGTTGTGGTAGTTCGCCACCGTGTCTTCGTTGTGGACGGCGTTCAGCAGCCGTTCGTAGGCGATGTGCAGCAGGGCCATTCCGGGGGCTTCGTACACCCCGCGGCTCTTGGCCTCGATGATGCGGTTCTCGATCTGGTCGGAGACGCCGAGGCCGTGCCGGCCGCCGATGGTGTTCGCTTCGAGAACGAGGGCCACAGCATCCGCGAATTCGGTGCCGTTGATGGCGACGGGGCGGCCGGCGTCGAACGTGACGGTGACCTCTTCGGTCTCGACCGCCACGTCGTCGCGCCAGGCGGCGACGCCCATGATCGGCTCGACGAGGTCGAGGCCCGAGCTCAGCTGTTCGAGCAGTTTGGCCTCGTGGGTGGCTCCCCAGATGTTGGCGTCGGTGCTGTAAGCCTTCTCGGTGGCGTCGCGGTAGGGGAAGCCGCGGGCGACGAGCCACTCGCTCATCTCGGTGCGGCCGCCGAGCTCGCCCACGAAGTCGGCGTCGAGCCAGGGCTTGTAGACGCGCAGGCGGGGATTGGCGAGCAGGCCGTAGCGGTAGAAGCGCTCGATGTCGTTGCCCTTGTAGGTGCTGCCGTCGCCCCAGATGTCGACCCCGTCGTCTTTCATGGCGCGCACGAGCATGGTGCCGGTGACGGCCCGGCCGAGCGGGGTGGTGTTGAAATACGTCTTGCCGCCCGAGCGGATGTGGAAGGCGCCGCACTGCAGCGCGACCAGCCCCTCTTCGACGAGGGCGGCCTTCGCGTCGACCAGGCGGGCGACCTCGGCGCCGTACTCGAGCGCGCGACCCGGAACCGAGTCGATGTCGGGCTCGTCGTACTGGCCGATGTCGGCCGTGTAGGTGCAGGGCACGGCGCCCTTCTCCCGCATCCAGGCGACGGCGCACGAGGTGTCGAGGCCGCCGGAGAAGGCGATGCCGACGCGTTCGCCGACGGGAAGGGAGCTGAGCACTTTAGACATACCCGAAATTGTATGAGAGAACGCAGTGCCCTCGGAGCCACGCTGATCGCCTACGAGGCACAGGCAGAGTGCGACGGTAGGATTGTGGCACCCGCCCTGGGAGAGGTCGGGGTTAGTGAGGAGCAACGCCGAATGGCACGAAAGAGCGACACTGCTTCTGAACTTCCGGGGCTCGAGGCGCCCGTTCTGGGCCCCACCGGCCGGCCATTCCGGGTGTTCCCCGCCCCGCCGCCCCTGACCGCCCACGGCCCCGCCCGCATCATCTCGTTGTGCAACCAGAAGGGCGGCGTGGGCAAGACCACCACCACCGTCAACCTGGGTGCGACCCTGGCCGAAGATGGCCGGCGGGTGCTCGCCATCGACTTCGACCCGCAGGGCGCGCTGTCGGCGGGGCTCGGTGTGAACACGCACGATGCGCTGACCATCTACGACCTGCTGCTCGGTACCGAGAAAGACCCGCACGCGGTCATCCAGTCGACGAGCGTGCCGAACTTCGACGTGATTCCGGCGAACATCGACCTGTCTGCGGCCGAGGTGCACCTCATCAACGAGGTGGCCCGCGAGACGATCCTGGCGCGGGTGCTGCGCAAGGTGAGCGACGAGTACGACGTGATTCTCATCGACTGCCAGCCGTCGCTCGGCCTGCTGACCGTGAACGCCCTGACCGCCAGTCACGGGGTGCTGATTCCGCTCGAGTGCGAGTTCTTCGCCCTTCGCGGTGTCGCGCTGCTCGTCGAGACGATCGACAAGGTGCGCGACCGGCTGAACCCCGCGATCAAGCTCGACGGTATTCTCGCCACGATGTACGACTCGCGCACGCTGCACTCGCGCGAGGTCATGCAGCGCGTGGTGGAGCAGTTCGGCCCCGAGGTGCTCGAGACGGTCATCGGCCGCACGATCAAGTTTCCTGACGCGAGCGTGTCGGGCACGCCGATCACGCAGTTCGCCCCCGATCATCCGGCCGCCCAGGCGTACCGTCAGCTGGCGCGCGAACTGGTCTTCCGTGGCGCGGTCGCCTAGACCTCAGCTGCAGGCCGTCGAGGCGGTGCCCACAGCGCCGGGATTCTCGCTGAGCCTGTCGAACTTCGAGGGGCCCTTCGACCTTCTGCTGTCGCTCATCTCGAAGCACGAGGTCGACATCACCGACATCGCGTTGAGTGCGGTGACCGACGAGTTCATCAGCTACCTCAGAGACCTCGACAGCGAGGAGGAGCTCGACCGGGCATCCGAGTTCCTCGTGGTGGCGGCGACGCTGCTCGACCTGAAGATCGTCGGGCTGCTGCCGCAGGGCGAGCTCGTCGACGCCGAAGACGTGGCGCTGCTCGAGGCGCGTGACCTGCTGTTCGCCCGGCTGCTGCAGTACCGGGCGTTCAAACAGGTGTCGGCGTGGTTCGCCTCGAACTTCGACGAGGAGGGGCGGCGCAACGCCCGGGCGGTGCGGCTGGAGGAGAAGTTCCGGCAGCAGGTTCCCGAGCTGGTCTGGACCCTCAGCCCCGACGACTTCGCCGCGCTCGCAGTGCTGGCGCTGACCGCGCGCGAGGTGCCGGTGGTGGGGCTCGAGCATCTGCACGCACCGCTGGTGAGCATCCGCGAGCAGGCCGCGCATGTGGTATCGGCGCTGCGCTCGGGCGAGCCGGTGTCGTTTCGGCGGCTGATCGAGGGCATCGCCTCGAGGGGCATCGTCGTGGCGCGGTTTCTCGCCGTGCTCGAGCTGTACCGGCACGCGGCTATCTCGTTCGAGCAGCTCGAGCCCCTGGGCGAGCTGACGATCCGCTGGAGCGCCGAGAACTGGTCTGACGAAAATCTCTCGAACCTGGGGGCCGACTATGACAACTGAACTCATCGAAGAGGCACCGGATGCCCGCCAGCAGCTCGACCTAGAGCGCGCCCTGGAGGCGATCTTCATGGTCGCCGACGAACCGCAGGGGCTGGTGACGCTCGCGACGACCCTCGGTCGCCCGGTGGCGGCCGTGCGGCAGACCATCGAGCGCCTGGTCGACGACTACGACGGGGTGGGCGGATCGGTTCGCCGCGGCTTCGAGCTGCGCGAGGTGGCCGGTGGCTGGCGGCTCTATGTGCGCAGCGACTACGACCAGGTGGTGCGCGACTTCGTGCTCACCGAGAACCCGTCGAAGCTCTCGCAGGCCGCGCTCGAGACGCTGTCGGTGATCGCCTACAAGCAGCCGATCACGCGCAGCGCCATCGCGTCGATTCGCGCCGTGAACGTCGATTCGGTGGTGCGCACACTGCTCGGCAGGGGGTTGATCACCGAGGTCTCGACCGATGGCGAAACCGGGGCCATTTATTATGGAACCACCGACCTGCTTCTCACGCAGCTCGGCCTCAACTCGCTCGACGAGCTTCCCAGAATTTCACCACTCCTAGCCGATGGTGCGGAGGGTTTTGATGACCAGTTCCATTGACGGGCGCAATGGCGCCCGTGACGGCGGGCGTGATGGTGCCCGCGACAAGGCCAGTGGCAACGCCCGTGACAGCGCCCCAGGCAACGCCCCCGAGGGCGTTCGCCTGCAGAAGGTGCTCGCTGCGGCGGGCGTGGCCTCGCGCCGCGTTTCTGAAGAGCTGATCACCGCCGGGCGTGTGCGCGTGAACGGCGAGGTCGTGCGTGAGCTCGGCCGCCGCATCGACCCCGAGAACGACAGGGTGGCCGTAGACAACACCGCCGTGCAGCTCGACACCACCAAGCGCTACGTGATGCTCAACAAACCGGTGGGCATCGTCAGCTCGCTCGCCGACCAGCACGGCCGACCCGACCTCTCGCGCTACACCGCCCAGTTCGACGAGCGACTGTTCAACGTCGGCAGGCTCGACGCCGAGACCTCGGGCCTGCTCATCCTGACCAACGACGGTGAGCTCGCGCACGTTCTGGCGCATCCCTCGTTCGGCGTCATGAAGACCTACATCGCGCAGGTCGAAGGCCGTGTGGCGCCGCAGACCATCGCACGCCTGACCAAGGGCGTCGAGCTCGACGACGGCCCGATCGTGGCCGACAAGGCCCGCCTGCTCGACAGCTCGGCGGGCCACAGCCTCGTCGAGGTGACGCTGCACTCGGGGCGCAACCGCATCGTGCGCCGGATGCTCGAAGAAGTGGGCCACCCGGTCGTGGAGCTCGTTCGGCGGCAGTTCGGCCCGCTGCACCTCGGAACTCTTGCGGCGGGCGAGCTGCGCGACCTGACCCGTGACGAGCTCGGCGCCCTGCTGACCCTGTCGCGCGACGCGAAGGGCGGCGACCGTGGCTGAGAGCCGTCTGATCGGGCCCGTTCGTGTCGTCGGTGTGGGGCTGCTCGGCACGAGCATCGGGCTGGGCCTTCGTGAGCGGGGGCTCGACGTGATTCTCGCCGACGCGTCGCCCACCCACCTCAGTATCGCCGTCGACTACGGCGCGGGCCGCGTCGAGCAGCCGGATGACGCACCACAGCTGATCGTGGTGTGCGTTCCGCCCGACGTGACCGCCCGGGTCGTCGCGGCCGAGCTCGAGGCGTACCCGCACGCGATCGTGACCGACGTGGCCAGCGTGAAACTCGCGCCGCTGCACGAACTGCGCGCCTCGGGGGCCGACGTGTCTCGCTACGTGGGCACGCATCCGCTCGCCGGCGCCGAACGCGGCGGACCACTCTCGGGCCGTGCCGACCTCTTTCTGGGTCGACCGTGGGTGGTGGCCGCCCACGACGGCATCTCGTACCAGCGTGGCAGCGCCATCGACGACCTCATTCTCGACCTCGGCGCCACCCTCGTCGAGATGACCCCCGAAGACCACGACCGCAGTGTCGCCCTGGTGTCGCATGTTCCCCAGGTGGTGTCGAGCCTGATGGCGAGGCGGCTCATCGACGCCCCGAGCGCCGCCGTGAACCTCGCCGGTCAGGGCATTCGCGACGTGACACGGGTGGCGGCGAGCGACCCGCAGCTGTGGGTTCAGATACTCGGTGCGAACGCGGCGCCCGTGGCGAGCATCCTGAGGCAGTATCGCGACGATCTCGACCGGGTCATCGAGACGCTTGAGGCGCCCGAGGCCGTCGGTGCGAGCCGTCGGCTGGCCGAGGAGCTCGCGGGCGGCAACGCCGGTGTCGCGCGCATTCCGGGCAAGCACGGGCTCGACCGGCGCTACTCGCAGCTGGTGGTGATGGTAGACGACCGGCCGGGCGAACTGGCCCGGCTGTTCGCCGAGATCGGCGCCGCCGACGTGAACCTCGAAGACCTGCGGCTCGAACACTCGCCCGGTGCGCAGATCGGTTTCGCCGAGATCGCCGTTCTGCCTGAACGCCTCGGGCACCTCACGACCTGGTTGACCGAACGCGGATGGCGGATTGCATAGTGGCAGAGACAGTCGTCGCGATCGACGGGCCGGCCGGCAGCGGCAAATCGAGTGTCAGCAAGGAGGCGGCGCGCCGGCTGGGGTATGCCTACCTCGACACCGGTGCCGCCTACCGTGCGCTCGCCTGGCTGCAGCTCGACCGCGGCCTCGACGCGGGCGACCCCGCCGTGGTGATCGGCTCGCTGTCTGAGTTCGACCTCGATCTCGGGGTCGACCCCGACGACTACTACGTGCGGGTCGGGCCCGACGACGTCACTGCGGCCATCCGTGAACCGTGGGTGACAAGCGAGGTGAGCCTCGTGGCGCGGCTGCCCGAGGTGCGGGCGCACCTCACCGCGCTGTTCCGCAGCATGGTCGAGGCGGCCAGCCAGCCCGGCATCGTGGTCGAGGGGCGAGACATCACCACCGTGGTGGCGCCGGATGCTACCGCACGGATCCTGCTCACGGCATCAGAAGAGGCTAGAATGGGCAGGCGTTCGAAAGAACTCGTCGATCAGTCGGCCGCCGTCGTCGGTGAACAGCTGCGATCACGAGACCGGGCTGACTCCCGGGTCGTCGACTTCATGAACGCCGCAGACGGTGTCACCACCGTCGATTCCACCGAACTCGACTTCGGCCAGACCGTTTCAGCGGTGGTCGATGTTGTACAACGTGCACTGCTGAGGACTATCCATGGTTAACATCCACAACGCCGATCGTGACACCGACGGCGACTACGATGACATCTCCGAGGTGTCGGGCGCGCTCGTCGAGCGGCTCTCCGACCTCGACGAAGACCTGTCGGCCCGTCGCGCCGAGGCGTTGCGCACCGGTCTCGCCGACTACGACCTGGGCGACGACGACCTCGCGATCCTGGATGCCGCGACCGACGATCCCGACGCGATCACCTACCTGCCCGCCCTGCCTGTGCTGGCCATCGTCGGGCGACCGAACGTGGGCAAGTCGGCACTTGTCAACCGCATCATCGGCCGCCGCGAGGCCGTGGTCGAAGACACCCCCGGCGTGACCCGCGACCGTGTCAACTACAAGGCCGAGTGGGCCGGCCGCCACTTCACGATCGTCGACACCGGCGGCTGGGAGCCGGATGCCCGGGGCATCGACGCCTCGGTCGCCGCCCAGGCCGAGATCGCCATCGAGCTGGCCGACGCCGTGCTGTTCGTCGTCGACGCGAACGTGGGGCCGACCGCGACCGACGAGCACGTGGTGCGCATGCTGCGCAAGACCAAGCGCCCCGTCTTCGTCGCTGCGAACAAGATCGACGACGTGCGGCAGGAGCCGAACGCCGCTTCGCTCTGGTCGCTCGGTCTCGGCAACCCGTACCCCGTCTCGGCTCTGCACGGCCGGGGGGTCGCCGACCTGCTCGACCAGATCATGCGGGTGCTGCCCGAGGTGTCTGCCGTGGCGAAGCAGGAGGTCGGCGGTCCGCGCCGCGTTGCCATCCTCGGCCGCCCGAACGTGGGCAAGTCGTCGCTGCTGAACCGAGCGGCGGGCGAGGAGCGCGTGGTCGTCAACGAGCTCGCCGGCACTACGCGCGACCCGGTCGACGAGCAGGTCGAGATCGCGGGCAAGATCTGGCGCTTCGTCGACACCGCGGGCATCCGCCGCCGGGTGCACCTGCAGCAGGGCGCCGACTTCTACGCGTCGCTGCGCACCTCGGCCGCACTCGAGAAGGCCGAGGTCGCGGTCGTGATGATCGACGTGTCGCAGCCGGTGAGCGAGCAGGATGTTCGCATCATCGACCTCGTGCTCGAATCGGGTCGCGCACTGGTGCTGGCCTTCAACAAGTGGGATCTGCTCGACGACGAACGCCGTCGCTACCTCGAGCGCGAGATCGAGCAAGACCTCGCGCACGTGTCATGGGCGCCGCGGGTGAACATCTCGGCGAAGACCGGGCGACACATGGAGAAGCTGGTTCCGGCCCTCGAGCTGGCGCTCGAGTCGTGGGACACACGCATTCCGACCGGAAAGTTCAACGCGTTCCTGGCCGAGCTGACCGCCGAGCATCCGCACCCGGTGCGCGGCGGAAAGCAGCCGCGCATTCTGTTCGGCACCCAGGCGAGTTCCCGCCCGCCGACCTTCGTGCTCTTCACCACGGGCTTTCTCGACCCGGGCTACCGCCGCTACATCACGCGCCGTCTGCGCGAGATCTGGGGCTTTGAGGGCAGCCCCGTGAACGTCAACATGCGCGTGCGCGAGAAGCGCAAGCGCTGACCCCGCTGGCATCGCTGGTTGAGTAGCGGCGCGAAGCGTCGCGTATCGAAACCCTCGAGCGCAGGGGTTTCGATACGCGTGCCTGCGGCGCGCTACTCAACCAGCGCGGCGTGCCTGGGGCGCGCTACTCGACCGGCGCAGCGGTTTCGATACGCGTGCCTGGGGCGCGCTACTCGACCAGCGCGGCGGTTTCGATACGCGTGCCTGCGGCGCGCTACTCGACCAGCGCGGTGTGCCTGGGGCGCGCTACTCGACCAGCGCGGCGCGGGCGGCCAGCCGTACGGCGGCCGTGAGCGCGGTGAGGGTGGGGGAGTCGAGGTTCCAGCGCTGCCAGTAGAGCGACACGTCGACCGGATGATCGGGGTCGAGCTCGACGAGAGTGCCCGCCGCGATCTCGGCGAGGCACTGCTGCTCGGGCAGCAGCGACCAGCCGAGGCCGAGCACGGTCGCTCGGGCGAAGTCGGCCGTGGTGGGCACGTAGTGCGTCGGCGGGGTACGTGCTGCGTCGACGTGCGGAGTGCCGGGTCGTGGCGTCCGCCCCGGAGCCGACTGCACGCCCGGCTCCCGCGCCGCGCCCGGCACGCGCACGCTGCCCGGCACGTGCGCCACGCCAGGTTCCAGCGCCGCACCCGGGTCTCGTGCCGCGCCCGGCACGTGCGCCGTACCCGGCACGTGCGACCGCAGGTAGCCGGGCTGCAGGTCGTCTTTGCGGTCGAAGTTGAGCATCGGCGCGCCGGCCAGCCAGGTGAGCTCCGCTTCGGCACCGCGGGGTCGCCAGCGTGCCTCGAAGGCCGGTGAGCAGACCGCCCGGTAGCGCATCACGCCCAGCGGCTCTGACGTGCAGCCCTGCACCGGTTCCCGGGTCGAGGTGACGGCCGCCAGAACTGTGCCCGACCGCAGCAGGTCGGTGGTGTGGCCCTGGTCGTCGCGGTAGAGATCGAAGACCGCGTGCAACGACTCCCCCAGGGGAGCGATCGCATCGAGAAACCAGGTGCCGAGGCTGTCGGCGTTGACCGCGACGGCCAGCGAGACGAACGGGCGGGTGTCGTCGACGTCAGTCGAGCCGACGCCCGCTGCGGCATCGCGAAGGTCGGCGCCGAGCGCACCGCCCGCAGCCAGCGCGGAGCGCGTGTCGTGCTGCAGCAGCTGAGACTGCCGGGCCAGGCGCAGAACGAGGTCACCGGCCGCCGTGGTGCGCACCGGATTGGTGCGCTGCACCAAGACCCGACCGGCCGCCTGCTCCATAGCCTTCACCCGCTGCGACACGGCCGACGCTGTGACCCGCAGGCGCTGCGCCGCCGCCTCGAACGTGCCCTCGTCGATGAGCGCCGCGAGGGTCGAGAGCTGGTCGAACTGGAATACCTGCATAAGGTCAGCTTAGGCAGCATAAGAAAGATTAGCTGTACTGAACGTGGTGTCCGCCCTAGCGTGGGCTGGTGACCCTTCAGAACACCCTTCTGCCCGCCCTGCTCGGCCTGCTCACCGGCCTGTCGCTCATCATCGCCATCGGCGCGCAGAACGCGTACGTGCTGCGGCTCGGCATCGAGGGCAGGGCCCGACTGATTCTGCCGGTCGTGCTGGTCTGCGCGGTGTCGGATGCCGTACTGATCAGTGCCGGAGTGCTCGGCATCGGCGCGCTGATCGTGGCGGCGCCGGTAGCGCTCATCATCATCCGCGTGGTGGGATCGGGGTTCTTGATCGTGTACGGCCTGTTCGCCGCGTGGCGCGCCGTGCATCCGAAAGCCCTCGTGGCGGCCGACGAGAAGCCCGGGGTGACCCTGAAGGTGGCCGTCAGCACGACCATCGCCCTCACCTGGCTGAACCCGCACGTGTACCTCGACACGGTGATCTTCTTGGGTTCGGTGGCCAACCAGCAGGGCGTCGACGAGCGCTGGTGGTGGGCGGGCGGGGCCATGGCGGGCAGCTTCATCTGGTTCTTCGGCCTCGGGTTCGGGGCGCGGCTGTTGCGGCCGTTCTTCGCGCGGCCGAGTTCGTGGCGGGTGCTCGATGCGTTCATCGCCGTGGTGATGCTGACGCTCGGAATCCGCATGGCCGTGGGGGTCTGACGCGGGGGGTCGGTGCGCGAGAGGCGGGAGAGGGAGGGGAAGTCGAGGGGAGCGCGAGAGAAACACGAGAGAAACTGGCGCGAAATGCCGACGAAACGTGGTCGCTCTAAAGTGAACTAACTAGTTCAAATGCTCTGCCCCGCAGACGACGATGTCTCTCATCACGCTTCCCGCACCTCGCCAGAAGACACCCCTAAGGAGAGACATGAACCCGAGCACTTCCTCCGCATTCACGAAGCCCGTCGACCGTCGCCAGTTCTTGCGGTACATCGGCATCGGCGGTGCCACGGTGGGAGGCGCGATGGTGCTGGCCGCCTGCTCGACCGACGGCGGCACGGCCGCGGTCGGCGCCTCGGCCACGGCCAGCGCCCAGAACTTCGGAACCATCGGACTCGCGCTCAGCTGGATCAAGAACGTCGAGTTCGCAGGTGAATACTTCGCCACCGAGAAGGGGTACTACGCGGGCGCCGGCTTCGACGAGGTCACGCTGCTGGCCGGCGGCGGCCAGACCGGCCCCATCGAGTCGGTCGTCGGAGGCCAGGCGCTCATCGGGCTGGTGGCCGACTGCGGGCAGGCCGGGGCATCCGTCTCGTCGGGCGCTCCGATCAAGATCATCGGCGCCCACCTGGTGAAGAGCGCGAGCTGCCTGCTGTCGCTGCAGGAGAAGACGCCCATCACGACGCTCGCCGACGTGAAGGGCAAGAAGATCGGCCTGCAGACGGATGCCGTACCCGAGTTTCAGGCCCTGCTCGAGCTCAACGGCATGTCGATCGACGACGTCGACGTCGTGACCGTGCAGTACGACATCGCCCCGCTCGTCACGGGAGCCTGTGATGCGTTCTGCTCGTTCGCCACGAACGAACCGCTGATCGCCGAGGAACAGGGCTACACGCCGGTCATCATGTACTACGCCGACTACGGCCTGCCGCTCGTCGGCGACGCGTTCGTCGTGACCGAAGACACCCTCAGCACCAAGCGCGACCTGCTGAAGGCGTTTCTGAAGGCAGAGGCCCAGGGCTGGGCCGATGCGATCAACGACCCGACCCAGTCGGCCACCCTCGCCGTCACGAAGTACGGAGCAGACCAAGATCTGAGCCAAGACCAGCAGGTCGCCGAGATCAAGGCGCAGAGCCTGTTGATGGTCGACTCCGACGTGGTGGCGAACGGCCTGTTCACGATGACCGACGCCCTGATCGCCGCCAATGTGAAGGGAATGGTGGCGCTCGGCTACTCGGTCACGGCCGACATGTTCGACCTCAGCCTCATCAACGAGGTGTACTCGGAGAACCCCGACCTGATCGTGTCGCTGCCTCTGGCCACCGCCGGCTGAGCCCGCGCCGGCGGCGGGCGCCGCTGTGACTCCCAGCGCATTGGGAGTACGTTCCCGAGCATCACACAACTCACTGCCAGAGAGCCTCGGCTATCGTGGACGAGCGCCGCATCGTGCACCCGCACGGTTCGCAGACGGCGGTGAGACGAGACCGTGTGATGAGTAGGGGTGAGGTTCGCAGATGACGACTCCGCCTCCTCCGCCACCCCGCTCGCGCTCCGCCCGCCCCGGCGGCTACGCCGCGCCCGGTTCGCCGGGCGGGGCGCCCGCCCGGTTCGGTTCGCCTGCAGCGTCGGTGCCCGGCGCCGGCTCGGGCTCGCAGCGCGGTGGTCGCCCGCGGTCGCTCGGCGGCCGTGGCGCCGGCGGGGGGCGTGATGTCGCCAGCCCAGTGCCGCTGCTCATCGGTGCGGTGGCGGTAGCCCTCAGCGCGGTGATCGTGATCGTGACGGCGCTGAACGGCCGGGCATCCAGTGTGTGGTTCTTGACGCTGCCGATCATTGAGCCGGGGCTCTGGTGGCTGAGCGTGCTCGGCTACCTGCTCACCCCGCTCGTGGTGATCGTCGCGTTCGGGCTGAACCGCATCTGGCAGCGCGATGGCCTGCGCGACCGGGCGTTCACGCCCCGGCCCGGGTACGGCCTGGCGCTGAAATGGATGGTCGGGCTGAGCTTTCTGCTCGCGCTCTGGCACATCGTGAACCTGGCCACGGTGGTCAGCGACCTGTGGGTGAACCCGTGAGCCGCCGACGGCCCGGGCGGCTGGCCACGGTGCTGCTGGCCGCGGTGGTCGCCGCGGGCGCCGCGCTGGGTCTGAGCGCTGCGGCGGTGCCCCCCCTGGGTACCTCGAGCGCGAGTACGGCGCACGGTTCGGCTGCAGCGAGCGCAGCCGGTGCCGCGAGTGCCCCCGGCGCCGCGAGTGCCGCGCGTGCCGCCGGCGCCGCGAGTGCCGCGAGTGCCGCCGGCGCCGCGACCGGCAGCACAGTGGTGGCCGCGACGACCGGCGACTCGGCGCTCTCGACGACCGGCAGCGCCGCCATCGACGACGTGCGCCGCTGCATCGCCACCAACAGCCAGCTCGACGTGTACTACCTGATCGACGCCTCGGGCAGCCTCTTCTCCGACGTGTCGAGCAACGCCACCGACCCCGACTTCGTGCGGGCCGACATTCTCGGCAACAGCCTCACCCAGCTGGCCGCCCTCGGCAACGGCGTGCAGGTGAACTACAGCGCCGGCTTCTTCGGCAACGATTTCAAACCCGCCGTCGACTGGACCCCGGTGACGGCCGACACCGCCGAGGCGCAGGCCGCGGCGCTGAACCGGACCATTCGTGATCAGCCGTCGCTCGGCTACACCAACTGGGGCGCCGGAATTGCCGGGGCCCAGGCGGCCCTCGAGGCCCAGCATGCGGCCAATGGCGGCTGCCAGATGCTCGTCTGGCTCACCGACGGCGCCCTGAACCTGAACGACAATGCGGCGCAGAACGCCGCCGCCCTCAACACTCTCTGCGGCAACACCGTCGACGGCTCGAGCGAGCCGGCCGACGGCCTCGGTGTCTTCAACGCCCTGCGCGCGAGCGGCGTGGTTGTCGTGGGCGTGCTGCTCTCGGTCGATCCCGACCCGGCCGAGCAGACGCAGACCGAGTACATGCGGCCCCTTGTCGAGTCGACGGGCGAGGTCGACGGCAGCACGGTGACCTGCGGGCAGTCTCCGCCGCCCTCGACCTCGGTGAACGGCGCCCTCGTCGAGGCGAGCGACCCGACGCAGCTGGCCACCGTCTTCGCGAACCTCGGCGTGCTGATCAACGGCGGGTATCCGCAGCCGTTCGACGCAGACGGCGGGTTCACGATCGACCCGGGTGTGTCGAGCTTCACGGTGCTGACGGTCGACCCGGCGTGGTCGCTCGCGGCACCCGACGGTTCGGGCATCCCAGCCCTCTCGGCGGCCACCACCGCGCCGGGTGTGAAGGTCTCGACCACGGGCGGGGTCACCCAGATCGATGTCGACGTGCAGTCGGCGGCCTACGAGGGGCACTGGATGCTCGATACTCCGGCCGGCGGAGACCGCGAGCTGTACCTCTACAGCGGCCTGAAGATCGTGCCGAGCACGTCGAACTCGCTGATCGCGGGAGTCGCAGGCACCCTTGCCGGGCAGATCGCGACCACCACCGGCCGCGCCCTCGAGCTCAGCGACTATGCCTACTCACTGGTCGTGTCGAAGCTGCCCGCCGACGGATCGGCCGCTCAGCAGATCGGCACGGCGACGGTGAACGCCGACGGGTCGTTCACGCTCGACTACACGCCCGGCGCCGACGACGGCGGAACGATGAACCTCGTCTACGAACTGAACCCGCTGAGCACGGTGAAGAGCACCCTCACGCTCGCCTCGGTGAGCGCGGCGCAGCAGCTGCAGGTGGCGATTCCGGCCAACTTTCCGACGGTCAGCCCCGCGAACCTGACGCTGAGCACGCTGGTCGGGTCGAAGGGCTCTGCCGCGGGCATCCTGACCCTCACCGCGCCTGCAGACGGCACGGCAGGCTCGGTGTGCTTTCCGAGCGGACTGACACCGCAGGTGGTCAGTGACCCGGCCGACCGGGCGAGCACTTGGCAGTGGAGCACGACGGCGCAGCTGGCGAACGGCTGCATGGCGGTGCCGGCCGGCCAGAGTGTGACCGTCGACCTGGCGGCGACCAACCCGGTCGCCGCCAACAGCGAGGTCGCGGCGAAACTGCCGGTCGTGCTGACGGCGGCCGACGGTTCGGCACTGCCCGAGACGGTGCCGGTGTCGTTCGAGACCACCCGGCCGGTGAACGCCACGGCCTTCAACCTGACCGCTCTGGTGCTGATTCTGCTCGGACTGCTGCTCGCGCTCATCGTGCTGTGGCTGATGAACGTCGTCACGGCCGGCATCGCGCACGGTCGGCAACTGCTGCGGGGTTCGTTCCCGGTGACGATCAGCCAGGGTGAGAACATCCGTGGGGCCAGGGGTATCGACCTGTCGGCGGCTTCGCTCGACGACTTCGACTATCAGCGGCAGCTTGATACGGTCAAGAAGGTGACCGACACCGATCTGGGGCTTCTGCGCTCGAAGCCGGGGCTGTTCAACACCCGGTACGAGATCGTCGCGCCTGCCGGCAGCCGCGTGTTCACCGTTTTCCCGGCGCCGCTGGGTCGTGGCGGCAGCGCGGTGGAGAGCGGGATGATCGCCCCCATGCCCGACCAGCTGAACAAGCTGTGGGCGCTCGTCGTGCGCGAGCCCGACCTGCTGCAGTCGCCCGCGGCGGGGCCGATCCCGGCGACGCTGGTGGTCTACAAGCGCAACGACCCGCGCAACCCCGACCAGTTCCTGGAGCGGATGCTCGACGTCACCCGCGACACGAAGCTCTGGGCGAAGGTCTCCCGCGCCCGCGTTGTGGTCGGAGAGCAGGCGGCGGCACCCACGACCTCGGCACCGCCCGCGCGCGGTGCCGCACCCACGACCACCTCATCCGCACCACCGGCGCCCGGCGCGCCGCGCGGCGGCGACACGGCACCACGGCCACCCCGGTCATCCGGAATCGACCCGAACGCCGCCCCGCCACCCCCTCGACCCAGGAGACAGTAACCATGCTCAGACCGTTTCTCATCATCGGCGTCGGCGGCTCGGGCGGCAAGACGCTGCGCGGGCTGCGGCACGCGCTCGAGCTGCGCCTGCAGCAGGCCGACTGGCACCAGGGGCTGCCGGATGCCTGGCAGCTGCTGCACTTCGACACCCCCATCACGCAAGACGGCGCCGACTACCCGCAGCCGTTCATGCCCCCTGCGAACTACAAGGGGCTCGTCGCCGGCGGCGGCGCCTACGAGTCGGTGTTCGGCGGAATCGTGCACGGCAAGAAGATTCCGTCTCAGATCATGGACGACGTGATGCGGCAGCTGCCCGATCCGAAGCGGGTTCCGGTCGACGTGACGAAGGGCGCCGGCCAGTTTCGCGCCGTGGGCCGCGCGGTCGCGCTCAGCAAGCTCAGCGACATCGCGAAGTCGGCCCAGGAGGCCATCAACAAAATGAGCGACGCCAAGGCCCTCGGCCAGCTGCGCACGCTCGGCGACGTGCTGAAGGCCAAGGCCGACGGCGGCATCACCCCGAACCCGACCGTCATCGTCGTCTCGTCGATCGCCGGCGGGTCGGGCGCCGGCCAGTACCTCGACGTGATCGAGGCGATCAAGGCCACCGCCAAGACCCACCCGTGGGCGTACCAGTTCTTCAGCCTGCTCTACGCGCCCGACGTGTTCGACCAGGTGAAGGGCTCGGGGGGCATCCCGAGCAACGCCCTCGCCACGGTCGCCGAGACCATGAACGGGTTCTGGACCAAGAACCCCTCGGAGTCGACCATCGAGCTGTTCAAGAGCAAGGGCCTGACCCCGAGCTACGGCGGCGCCCGCGACAAGGTCGGCGGCGCCTACCCGTTCATCATCGGCCGCCAGAACTCGAAGATCTCGTTCGACAACCAGGGCGAGGTGTACTCGGCGCTGGCGACGAGCATCTCGGCGTGGATGACGGATGACCGGGTGCAGGGTGACATCGACGAGTACGCCACCGGCAACTGGACCGCCAACGTCGGCGCCAACAAGCTGAGCGACGAATCGCGCCTGATGCGCCCGATCGACCAGTCGCCGCCGTTCTCGAGCCTCGGCTTCGGCCGGGTGACGCTCGGCCGCGAGAAGTTTCTCGACTACGCCGCCGAGCGGTTCGCCCGCTCGTCGGTCGACCGCATGCTCTACTGGCACGCCGAGAGCGACCCGTCGTTCAAGGAGCGCACCCGCGAAGAGTGGATCGAGCTCAAGGCCTCCTGGGCGCTCGCCGGCTTCATCAGCGCCGCCCGGCTCGACGAAGAGACCGAGGAGCGCAACGACGTCATCAACGCCCTGCGCGACGCAGCCGGCCAGAAGGCTCTGCAGCTCGACTTCGAGAAAGACGTGTTCGAGTCGTCGAGCGCACCCGGCTCGCTCGACAAGGCCGGCGGCCTCGACATCTCCGTGTGGTACGAACGCCTGACGGCCGAGTACAACGACAAGGTCGAACGGTACCTCGCCAAAGACACCGCCAACCGCCAGGTGAAGCTCGACGAGTGGATCGCCACTGAGCCGAGCCACATCGTGCACACCGTCGAACAGGCGGTCGGCGAGCACGGCTTGCCCGTGACGGTGGAGCTGCTGAACAGAGTCACCCGCGTGGTGAAGAGCGCCGCCGACACGCTCGGTGCCGAGGCCGAGCTGCGCCGCAACTGGATTCGCCAGCTGCCCAGCTACATTCATGAGGAGCTCAGCCGGGCATCCAACCAGGCCTCGATCAGGCCCGAGCAGGAGCCCGTCGATCTCGCCATCGGCCGCATCGGCCAGGCGTTCGAGTGGGAGTCGGAGGCCCGCCTGCGCGAGTGCGCGAGCGCGCTGCTCGGCGAGCTGCGCCGCGACTTCATCGAGCCGCTGCGCAACCACCTCGCCTCGAGCCTCGCGGCCCTGCAGTCGCGCGTGGCCGAGCCGAACCACTCCGACGGCCGCATCAACGAGTACGAGTTCTGGCCGCGCCAAGACGACACCACGGTGCCGCGCAAGTACGAGCCGGCGCCCAACGAGCGCCTGCTGACGTCGCACACCGACTACCCACGCGAATTCGAGCAGCTCGTCTCGTCGGCCGCCAGCGGACTGAAGTTCGGCGACGCCATGCCGCGCATCATGAACACGATCCTCGTCGGCACGACGGGCGACGAGACCGTCGACGCCGAGCAGCAGTGGACGCTCATCCGCAACACCCGCTCGTGGAAGCCGATCGTGACGGCCGAGGCCACACACGTCGTGAACTCGCCCCAGCTGCCGCGCTTCGAGTTCGCCGACCAGCCCGAGGTGTACGTCGACCGAGCGAGAATCTGGATGCTGCGCCAGGGCACCGCGTTTCAGAGCTACATCACCGAAGACCTGCGCAACTACTTCGACCAGCTGCACGTCGACCCGGCCGAGTTCAAGAAGCGCAAAGACACCTTCACCGAGCAGCTGCGCGCGGCCCTCGGATCGAGCGAGCCGCTGGTGAAGCTCAACCCGTCGCTGCTCAGCGAGGTGCACGGCAAGTCGATCGGTGAGGGCACCCGCCTGGTGTTCAGCTCGATTCCGTTCGAAGACGGCACCGAGATGTACGAGGTGACGAAGCACGCCCTCGTCACCCAGGGCGTGTGGGACGACACCGTGTCGAAGGGCTGGTTCGCCGACGCGAAGGTCGACGGCATCGAGATCTTCGCCATGTCGGGATTCCCGTACCAGCCGTTCGTCATGGACTCGGTGATGGAGCCCATCGCCCGCGGCTGGCTCGCCGAGTCGAACAACATCAACTCGCGCGCCGCCTTCTGGAAGTGGAAGCGGTCGCGCCTGCTGATGGAGTCGGTGCCCGCCGACGGCGAGGTGATCGAGTCGCTGCTGCGCGGCTGGTATGTGGCCAAGGCCCTCGGCCAGCTCGCGGTCGACGCCACCGACGACGCCCGCGGGCCGAAGCTCAGCGTGTGGGATCCGGAGGCGCTCGAATACGCCGACTTCCCGCACCCGCTGTTGCACCCCGGCATCGCGCCCTCGAACGACTACCCGGGCGTGGTGCTCGAGTCGCTCATCGTGGCGATGGCGCTCGTCAGCTCCGAGGGGTCGCTGAAGCCGCTGCGCGCCTACCACGTGCTCATGGATCTCGGCGGCAGCAACCCCGGCCAGCTCTCGCGTGCCCTGCAGGGCTGGATTCGCGACGGCCGGCTCGGCCTGCACGCCCCCGAACCCGACGCGGGCCGCGCCGGGTCGCCGACCCAGCCGCTCGCCGGCCGGCAGGAGGCGCTGCGCGTCTTCCTCGAGAACGAGCGCGCCGAGTTCGTCGCCGAGATCGCCACGCAAGACGTGAAGACCAGTGTCTACAACTACCCCGTGAGCTGGGAGATCCGCGACGACATCGTGCGCATCCTGGGCGACCTGCGTGACGGCGTGGTCGAGACCAAGGCCGCGAAGTCGGGCATCTGATGAAGTCGGGACGATAGGCATGGCCAACAGGGGAGTGTGGGCAGAGGGTGCGGTCAGCATCATCCTGCTGCCGAGCGGTGAGCAGGGTGCCGCGCTGTCGGCGCTCGCCGCGCAGTGGGTGGAGCTCTCGCTGCTCGGCCCGGCGCTCTGGGTCGAGCCCGAGCGGGTGAGCATGTTGCCCGACAGCCCGCCGAGCATCCGGGCCTGGGCGCTCGGTATCGACGGTGACCGCCAGCTGCAGCGTATCGACGTCGATCTGTTCGAGGCCCTGGCCCGCGAACCGCTGACCCTCGTGCGGCTGGTGAAGGTGCGTTCGGCCCTGCCGAACCGCGAACAGGATGCCCTGCAAGACGCTATCGCCCAGACGGTGTCTGACTACATCACCCTCTCGCTGCCCTCAGTGAACCCCGACTACACGCACCTGAAGGCCCGCACCGAACTGCTCAAGGTGAACCTGATCTGCGCGCCCACCGAGTTTCAGCTGCGGCAGCGTGTGGAGTGGGCCGAGAACGACCAGGGCATCACCCTCGTGGCCTCACCCGAAGACCGCTCGAGCCCGTGGGCGGGCGACGCCTTCGTGCGTGACAACGACCGGTTCGTCGGGTTCGCCCTCATGCACATCGCCACGGTGAGCGGAATCTGGAACGGTGTGCCGAACGGCTCGCTCGACCTGTTCGAACGCGAGGCCTCGGCGGCCAGCGGCGTCTTCATGCCACGCGTCTTCGTCAACGGCGTGGTCACCGACGGGCTCGCCCGCCGCGTGGCGGCGCAGGTGCTGACCCAGGCCGCCGACCCCACCTCGGCACTCATCGACCCCTCCCGGGGTGTGCCGGCCGAGGGCACGGCGGCGATTCCGGATGACCGCATCGACGACTACGTCAGAGCGATGGTCGACTCGGCCTTCACCCTCGACGACGCGAAACTGAGCTACCACCAGCCCGAGTTCGACTTGGCCGTGCCGCGCGAGCGGGTCGGAGCCTGGCGCCAGCTCGGCATGTTCATCAGCTTCGCGTTCGAGAAGCTGGCCTGGATGCCGCACTGGTGGTTCGCGTGGATCCGCACCGGCTTCGCGTCGCTGATGCACTCGCTGTTCCAGGGCCAGGAGGGCCGCCTCGAGGTCGTCTCGGGCGACGAGCAGAAGGTCGACACGCGCGACCGCCTGCTGCTCGACACCCGGTCGGCGGTTCTCGTGGCGGAGGCGAAGGCCCAGACCGCCCTGCACTCTCCGGCGGCTGCCAGCGCCCTGCGCTCCACCCCACGCCTGTGGACCGGCCTGCGCGAACTGGTGTTCGGCTCGCTCGACGGCAGCTCGAACCTCGTCGAGCGCGGCTTCTCGCCGATCGAAGAGAAGATTCCCGTGTTCGGCCGGGTCAGCGACGTGCTGCCCGACGCCAGCGACGAATGGGTCTTCCCCGTCACGGCCGGGGCCGCGCCGCCGCCCGGCTTCCCGGCCACGGTGAGCTCGAGCAACCTGCACGCCGGCGCCACGCTGCGCGACGACCTCACCGACGCCATCCGCACCACCCAGGCCGAGGCCGATGCCCTCGCCACACGGTACGCACACGCCCAGGGTGCCTACGTGTCGGCCTCGAACCGTTTCGAGACCCTGAAGCAGTACCTCATCTCGAACGGCGCCATCAGCCTCGGCGACGACGGCGAGATCGCCGCGCTCATCCCCGAACTCACCGCCGATGAGGCGGTGGCCGGCGGCTCGGGCGACGACCCCTACGCAGCACTGCGGCCCTACCTCGCCGAGTGCGTCTCGCTGCCCACCCGACTCGAGTCGCTCGAGCGCACCGGCACCGAGATCGGCGACCACCAGGCGCGGGTCGGGCTCGACCTCGAACAGTACCGGGCGGCCCTGTCGTCGTTCGAACACTGGCTCGGTCAGCGCGAACGCTCGTTCTTATGGAAGGTGCTCGGCCGCATGAACGCCACGCGCGACCGGGTGCGCACCGACCTGGCGTACGTCGAGCACCGGCTCGCCTCCATTGCTCTGCCGGCGCCCGGTGCGCTCGTGCGGCTGCGCAAGAGCTTCCACCTGCGGGTGGGGGTGTCGACTGTCATCATTCTCGCGCTCGGCGCGCTGCTGTTCTTCCTGCCGCGCCTGTTCGGCTTCGTGCGCGACTGGAGCCTGTACCCGGCCGACTGGATGATCGTGGTGGGCGTGATCGTGGCGCTCGTGCTGTTCGTGTTCGGCTTCGCCTCGTCGTACTACCGGGGCTGGTCGGCCTACGACAGAACGGTCAGCACCACCCTGGAAGACCTGAACCAGCTCGCCGACGCCAGCGCCGCCGCTCGGTCGGAGACGCAGCGGCTCGGCAGTCTCTACTCGCAGGCGATGGACTGGCTCGAACTGCTCTCGGTGTCGCTCTACACACCGTGGACGGTGAACCCCGCCTGGCTCAACACCGGACTCGACACCGTCGACGACCACTCGATGCCGTTCGCGATGCAGATCGCCCAGGCCTACGAGGGCACCTCGGCCGAGTCGATCAGGCTGCAGCACTCCGCGGCGCACAGCCTCGTGCGCATCGGCTGGCGGGCCGAGGCCTTCGAAGAGATGCTGTCGCAGATCGGCTCGCGCCTCGGCCTCTCGGCCGATCAGCTGGGCCTCGACGCGCTCGATCACGACCTGCCGCACGCGTCGAACAACTCGCGGCGCATCGTGCGCCAGAACATGGTCGACGAGAGTCTGCTCGAGGCGGTCGCCAAGGTTCGGCTGCGCGAACTCATCGCCGCCGTGCAGAGGGGGGCGCTGTGCGAGGCTCGCCCGCACGTGCGCCGCCTGGTCACCGACCCGCTTGCCGCCCTGCGCTCCGACGCCGCCGGCATCGAGACCTCGAGCGCGTCGACCCAGTCGCTCGACTGGGTCGCCTTCCTCACCGAGGCGCTCGGCGTCGAGGGCGACCCGACCACACCGCTCAGCGCGCTCGGCATCGCCCCGTTCGAACTGCAGGACGGCCATCATCAGGCCCCGGCGACCTACCTGATCGTGCCGCAGCGGCTCGCCCGCACGGTGCGCAGCCAACCCGGTCACGAGCTGCACATCACCACCTACAGCGACGCCGTCGCGCGCCCGCTCGACGTGGTGGTGCGGGTCGACCTGGTCGGTCCGCTGCCGGTGAACGCCGTGCACCTGTGGGGCGACAGCCGCCGCCGCCACCCCGAACTGGCCGAAGCCCTGGCCGCCGTGCAGGCCGCGCAGAACGGCGGGTTCGATGCGGGCGGGGCCGGCCGGGCATCCGTCGGCGCCCCGGCGCTCGCCCCGCGCTGCCCTCGGTGCGGCAAGACCACCTGCCCGGCAGCCGACCCGCGCTCGGGAGCGGCCTGCATCAACAGCGGAATCTGAGGGCATACGCGCCGGCGTCTAGACTCGACTGACACCCTCGATACCCGCCGGAGGTCGTCAATGCCCGAACTGCTCGCCGCCTGCGTCGTGCACGCCCTGTTGCCCGACGCGGGGTCTGTCGGCGTCACCGCCATCGACAAACGGCCGGTCGACGGCCCGATCCGCGTGCAGAAGCTCGGCCTGCACGCCGACGTGCAGGCCAGCCGCAAGTACCACGGCGGCCCCGACCAGGCGCTCTACGTCTACTCGCAGGAAGACGCCGAGTACTGGCAGGGCGAGCTCGGCCGCGAACTGCCGGCCGGCTGGTTCGGCGAGAACCTGCGCGTCACAGGCATCGACCTCGGCGCCGCCCGGGTGGGCGAGCGCTGGCAGATCGGGCCCACCGTGCTCGTCGAGGTCACCTCGCCGCGCACCCCCTGCGCCACGTTCGCCCGCTGGGTGGGCGGGGCGGATGCTCGGGGCTGGGTCAAGCGCTTCGCCGAGGCACGGCGCACCGGCCTGTACCTGCGCGTGGTGAAGCAGGGCAGCATCGTGGCCGGCGACGAGATCACGGTCATCCACGCGCCGCAGGATGCGCCGACCATCACCGAGGTGTTCGTGGGCGAACGCGGTCAGCTGACGGCAGCCCCGAACGCCTGAAAGTCGTCGAGCGACTGGTCGGCGTAGGCAAGCGACCAGTCGACGACGGCCTCGTCGAACGTGCCCGACGAGCCGAGATAGCCCGCGATGACGGGCGCCTGTTCGCTCTGTGCGTGAGCTCGGGCGAGCAGGGTTCCGCAGGCGGCGACATAGGTGACGAAGGGCGCGAATGACAGCGTCGACACGTCGATCGACCCCTTCATGTCGCGAAACTGGCGCACGTAGAAATCGCGCCCGTCGTACCGCAGGTAACCCAGGAACGAGTCGGAGACGGCCTGCAGAATGTGCTGGTTGGCGACGACGCGGCGGCCCTGCAGGGCATCCTCGTCGCCGGTGAACGCCCGGTTGTACGGGTCGGCCCTCGGCTGCGAGTTCGCGCCGGGCTGTTCGCCGCCGAAACTCTGCAGCACCGAGACCTGCGCCTCCTTCACCTGCAGCACCAGCGCCTCCTGCTGGGGCCCGGTGAGAATGAGGATGTAGCAGCGCGTGCCCACACTGCCGACACCCACCACGCGCATCGCGACATCCGTGAGCGTGAACTGGTCGAGCAGCAACACGATGTCGGCCGGAACCGTGCGCTTGTACTGCTCGAACAGCCGCAGCACGACCTCTTCGGTGGCCTCGGGCACGTGGGTGAGCACCGGCGGGTCTTCGCGGATGAGCAGCCGGCCATCCGGCCCCCGCTCAGAGATCTTCGTGACGAACGCCTGCGAGGTGCGCCGCCGGGCCTGCCGGGTCGCCCGGTCGAGCACCTTCTGAGCGGCGGAGTCGAGGTTCGAGTCGGCGCCCTCGGTGTCGACACGCGAGTAGTAGCGGTCGAGCACGCTGAGCTTCATCATGTCGTGCAGACCCTCGCGATAGGCCCTGGCGGCGGCGCGGGCCGCGAGGCGGGTGTTCTCGGCGCTGAAGCCAGACTCGCGGGCGCCGACGACCACGCTCGCGACGAGACGCTTCACGTCCCACTCCCAGGGCGCGACGGCGGCCTCGTCGAAGTCGTTCAGGTCGAACACCATCGTGCGCTGGGGGCTCGCGAACAGTCCGAAGTTGCTCACGTGGGCGTCGCCGCAGCTGACTACGCGCACGCCCGTGTTGGTCTCGTTCGCCAGGTCGGCGGCCATGATGCCCGCCGTACCGCGGTAGAACGCGAAGGGGCTGCTGAGCATCCGTTCGTTGCGCAGCGGAATGAGCTGCTGCAGACGGCTCTCGGCCTGCAGGCTCAGGATGCCCAGCGGGTCTCTGTCGGCGGCAGGCATGAAGACACCGTGCGCTCGCCGCGGCACCGTGCGGCGAAGCTCGCGGCCCCGGGCGATTGCCGACGCTTGGTCGACCCGGCCCTCACGTTCGTCGAGCTTCCATTGGGAGATGGTCATCGGGGCATCCTTCTCATCGGTCGCGCTTGCAACCGTATCGGTACGGCGGCTTGCCCGTGCTCGTGCCGGTTTCGCGGGCCGGGCCAAGTGGGGCTAATATAGACAAGTTGTCTCCACGGGCTGTGGCGCAGCTTGGTAGCGCACTTGACTGGGGGTCAAGGGGTCGCAGGTTCAAATCCTGTCAGCCCGACAACGCAAATGGGTCGCCTGAGGCGGCCCATTTTGCGTTGGCGGGCTGGGTAGGACGCGAATCTGCTCGTGGGCCCACGCCACGTGGAGGCTCCAGGCGTCGCGAGGCGACGGCTGGAGGGCGCGGTGGGGAGTCAATTCCTGTCAGCCCGACAAGTGAAAGATCAGATCAGAGGCCGATTCCCCGCTGAGGGGGTCGGCCTCTCTTTTGCGTCGATACGGGGTTGCGCGAACTTGGAAAGCCTCGACTTCAAGATCTGCGGGGGCCCTGCCCCCTATCGGCAATCTTGGGTCCTGCGACAAGGAGAGATTCGCTACCGGCACGGATTCGGTAGGGGTGCCAAGGTAACGTGGCAGGCGTGAACGACAACGATCCATTGGTGAAGCAGGTCTCCGGCTGGTGGTTGGTTCTCGCCGGTCTGGCCATGTCGATTCTTGGCGTGGGACTGCTGGTGGGCCTGTCGATGGCTCACATCGACATGGACGGAACGGGTCGGGCGAAATCGATCGTTCTGTTTCTTGTTCCTCTGGGCGTTGTCTTGCTCATCGTCGGTCTGGTGGCGGTCATCAGGCGGAGACCTCTGGTGGATGACACGGCCAAGCACGCCGATTTCAGGAGACGCAACAGAGCCTTGATGGCTGAGCAACGCTCCGAACGACGGGCGCAGCGAAACGAAGGCCGAAGATCGGATCGGAAATAGCGGCGGTCAGCCTTCGGTGGTGCGGCTGTCGACGGCGTCGAGGGAGATCTCCTCGGAGTCGAGGGCCGATCGCAGCACCTCGATCGTCTCCGACGAGAAGGAGCCGCGTTCGTAGGCGTCGCGGAGGGTCTCTCGTTCGGCGACGAGCTGCACGCGGCGCAGACGCTGGAACTGCGCCACCTTGTTGTCGGGGTCGGTGAGGTCGGCGTTCGCCCAGATCTCGAGGCGGCCGACCCAGATCTGGCCCTGGGCGTTCACCTCGTCGAGCACGCCATCCTGAACCGGCGCACCGGTCGCTTCGGCCTCGGTGACCGCTGCGGTGACGGCCGAGTCACCGGCGTCTTTCATGAGGCGGCGCAGCTCGTAGACCTCAGTGCGCTCGTTGCCGGGTGCGTCGCCGACGGGCCGCAGCCGGCGCACGACGGGCGGAAGCAGCAGGCCCTGCACGACGAGGGTGATGATGGCGACGGCGAACGCGATGAGTACGAGCGACTCGCGCATCGGCTGGCCGTCGGGGATGGTCTGCACGGCGGCGACGGTGACCACTCCGCGCATGCCCGAGAGCCCCAGGATCACGCCGTCGCGCCAACCGAGCGCCTGGTCGCGTTCGGCCGTGAGGTCGTTGTTCTGCTGGTCGAGGCGCTTGCGGAAGTTCTGGAACGTCGCCGAGAACCGAGCACGCACGGTGGGATCGAGCTCGACGGGCTCGGGCGGCGGATTCTTCTCAAGCTCGGCCAGCTGGGCCACGATGCGGTCGCGCGCGGCCTTGTCTTTCTTCGTGACGATGCCGAAGTTCGCGCGCACACCGCGGGCGAGGCTCTTCAGCGGGGACTGCTTGATGCCGAGCTGGCGGAAGTTCGCGGCGCGGCGCTGGAAGTCCTCTTCGGTGACGTCGTCGAACCGGCCCTTGGTCTCGTCGGCTCGCGCCGCGCGCTTGCGGTAGCGCCGCCGGATCGTCCAGAGCAGTGGCGGCATGGCGGCGAACCGCACGGCGACGAGCAGCAGGATGACCAGTCCGGCGACCATGAGGGTGCCGAGCAGCTCGTTTCCACTCGCGACCGCGCTCACGATCGGCCAGAGCTGGAAACCCATGAACAGGAACACCGCGTTCTCGACGAGCAGGGTGACGATGCGCCAGGTGCCGGCCTCGGCGAGGCGGAACGTGGCGCGGATGCGGTACGCCCCCCGGTTGCCGACCAGGATGCCCGCGACCACGACTGCGACGACTCCGGAGGCGTGCGCGAACTCGCCGCCGAGATACGCGACGAACGGCACCACGAGAGAGATCGCGGCGTCGAGAACCGGGTCGGTGATGCGGCGTCGGAGCGCTACGGCTACGGCCCCGAGAATGACACCGATGAGCACGGCACCGACGACGGCCCAGAGAAAGGTGAGGGCGATCATCCACCCGTTCGGGGTCTCGACGGTCGTGGTGACGATGGCGAGCATCGTCGACAGCAGCACCAGCGCGGTCGCGTCGTTGACGAGGCCCTCGCCCTCGAGAATGGTGACGATGCGCGGCGGGAGGCCGAGTCGCTTGCCCAGGCTGGTCGCGGCCACTGCGTCGGGTGGGGCGACCACCGCGCCCAGAGCGATCGCGAGAGCCAGTGGCACGGTCAGCCAGAGCAGATGCACCAGCACGCCGACGAGCACAGCCGACACCACCACGAGAACGATCGCCAGAAACCCGATGACCCGCAGGTTGCGACGGAAGTCTACCAGGGGCACCTGCCGGGCGGCGGCGTACAGAAGCGGGGGCAGGATGACCGTGAGCACGACCGACGGCTCGACCTCGAAATGGGGCAGGCCCGGAATCGCGCCGACGCCGACCCCGACGACCGTTAGCGCCAGGGGGGCGGCGACCCCGATGCGGCTGGCGAAGAACGAGACGACCCCGATCACCAGCACGACGCCGATCACCACAAGCGTGACCAGCTCGGTGCTCTCCATGAGATCAGGCTACCGGGGGAGAGGCGCCGAACAGGATGCACCCGGGAGGGTTGTCGCGTGAGTGGCGGTGTTGGCACTGTGCAACTGGAGGTACGGTGGTGCGACGTGCCCATTCGTGCGATGTGCTCAGTGGTGCGGAGAGTTCAGTGGTGCGGAGAGTTCAGCGTGCGGCGTTTCAGCGATGCGGCGAGTTCAGCACGTAGCGTGCAACGGTCGGCCACGCCCGGGTGTCTTCGAGGGAGAAGGTCAGCCACTGCCCCGACGGCATTCTGCGCCGCAGCTCCTTCGGCGCCTCTGCGCTCTCGCGCGGCAGGTCGAGCTGTTCGAACGTGGGCGGGTCGCCGGGGGTTTCGAGGATCGCCGTGAACCACAGCGCAGGTGACCGCAGCTCGAAGTCGATCGGGCCGAGGGGCGCAGATACAGGTTCGGTTGCAGGGAGAAGTTGCGGCAGGTCGTCCTGGCGCTGCATCGCGCCGAGAAACACACTGCGCACGAGCCGGGTCGGCCGCAGCAGTACCGCCAGTGCGCGCCGATCATGCGTATTCGTCATCGCTTCCTTCAAGAACAGTGCCGTTTGATTCGAAACCGACAAGGTCTAGGTGAGCGCGCAAACGTAGGGTACGAAGAACATAACTCGGCGAGCGTCGTGCCCTCTACCCCCAAAGAACGTGTCATTTCGCGGGCGGGGGGCACCGTCGAGGGGCACCCTCACTGGGGCTCACCCCGGTGGCTCATTGTTTCGTAGAGTCGACGTCAGCTACCGGCGAGCAAACCCCCCCAAATGGTTGACCCCCACTCGTCGGCAGCCCGAACTTCTGCGCGGTGTGACAGCGGCGTTGCACGGGTGAGGGGCGACGCGGCCCGGGAGAGTGGTCATCCGCATAGGCCGCGTCGTGGTGCGGGTGAGCCGACAGTTGTTCCTAGCAACTGCCAGCGTGCCATCGCACCCGGCAGGCTTCCCCAACCCGAACTGCAGGAAGCTGCCCCCCGACTTTGATCGTACAGACCACCGCCCGTCAGCGCGTCGTTTTCGTGGGAGCGTTTCGCGAGCCCCGTTCGGGTGGGCCCAGTTCTGGGGAATGTGGTCACTGCTCGTTCACCGTAGGTTTGTCTTGCAACCCGAATTGCAGGTTGTTTCGGTTCACCAGAGTTCCTAGCGACGGTGTCTCGAAGCGGCCACGGGATGAAACGGTGCACTGACCCCCGAATGCCTGGTTTCACCCGCGGTGGGCGGGCCACGTCGTGTTCCGCCCACCGCCAGGCGGCATTGGTCGGGCGGGCCCTGCTCGCCCTGATGGTCATCGACATCGACTGGGCCGCCCCTCGGCCGACTAGTCTTGCTGTGCTGCCGATCGATGGGATGCGGGCGTGAATCAGAAGCGAAAGCGGTCGCGGTGGATCGTCATTGCTGTCGGCGCCGGCGCCCTCGCTTTGGCAGCAGTCGCGATCATCCTCAGGCCCTTCACACACGACATGGCCCCTGACGCCGCTCACAGTGCCTCGCCCGCTCCGTGCGCCTACATCTCGCAGCCCTCGATGCCGCTGCCGCAATCGGATGCTCGGGCCGGCAACCCACTGATGCCGGAGTGTCAGGCTGTCGCGCTGGCTCAGGGTGACGCGGTCGTCACCGAGCCCACCCGAGCACAACTGATGACCGCACAGCAGGCGAACGACCTGTACGGCGCGGGCGTGACGGTCACCATTCCTTCAACGGAGCCCGTCTGGGTTGTCACCGTGCACTCGCCGATGACCACCTTCGGCTCGCCGATGACGGCGGCGGTCACCCTGCCGGTGTACACCATGTTCATCGATGCCTACACGACAGACGGCCTGGGCACCGCAATCGGGCTCGACGCTCTGACATAGTCGGCGACGTCGAGCAGGCGTGACGGTCAGCGGGGGCGCGGGCGGTTCTCGTAGAGGCCGAAGTTGGAGCCGGGCTGGCGGTCGGTGACGGTGTAACGCACCGAATCGTTCGCCGCCTCGAGGGAACGAAACCGACCGAGCAGCTCACGTCGGGCGGGATCGTGGTGAAAGCTGACGACGCGGTAGTGCTCGGTCGGCTCACCGGGGTCGATGCGACGGATGAGCGCCGCCGGGTAGCGCGGATCGTTGCGCATGACCACCCACTCGTGCCACCCGATGCGAATGGGCCCGTCACCGACCACCTGCGCCCCCTCCAGAGCGTTCCGGCCAACGTACGTTCGACGATAGAGCCCTCGGCTGACACCGGCGGCGCCGCTCGGCGGGCCACCGCCAGACCCACTTCGCGGGGGGTTTCACTCGCGACCATCTGAGCGAAACTCGATGCAAGGATCCCACGACGAGGTGGGAGGAGACACCGCGGCAGCTCCGCCAGGTATCGATTCGGGTATCGATCGGAACGAGAACGGTCGAAAGGGGTTGCTGGGATGGCGAAGCGGGAGAGATCCTCCGGCTGGGTGGCGCGCGACGCGTTGATAGCGGCGGTGATAAGCGGGTTGCTCGTGGGCGTTCCCTCAACGGTGATCGCATCCAACATCAGTGGCCAGTTCGCCCAGAGCCTGGCGAATCAGGCCACCTGCGCGAACCCCCAGGATCTCACCCTGCTGAGCGGGAACTCCATCAGTGCCACAGGTGCGTCTCTCAGCTACCCGACGACGAGCGGAACGTTCAGCTACCCGCCCGATCAACTCGTCGACGGCACTCGGTCGACTGCGTGGGTGAGTGCTGACACCGCAACGCTCGGCGTCGGGTCGACGGTCACGCTGACCCTGCCGCACGACGTGGACCTGCGGCTCATCTGCGTGCTGAACGGCTATGCGAAGGGTGCCGACTACGAAATGAATGCGAGCGTGCAGGTCGTCGAAGTCGCCACCGACCGCGGTAAACGCGACGCGACACTTCCCGCCCTGACCGCCGACAACGCATTCGACTATCAGCCCCTGGCATTCACGCCGGGAAAGACGTCGACCGTGACCCTGACGATGCTCGTGGTCGATCCACCCGTGCATCCAGACCCGTCGGAGGGGCCGGTATCGGCGACCATGAGCGAAGTGGAGCTGTGGACGAGCTCGGACTCGCGCGACTTCCCCGCCGCGCTGCTGTGCCCCGCGCTCTGTATTTCCGGCTAAGCGGTTTCGCCCACACGGTCGCGCGTCACGTGGGTCAGCTGCCGAGGCGGAGGAGGAGGCCGACGAGGTAGAAGATGGCGGCGACGGCTCCGATGACGAGCCCGGCGATGGCGAGGCCGCGCCCTCGGGCGACGCCGGTGCGGATGCGGCGCAGGGCTGCGACGGAGAGCAGTAGGCCGACGATGCCGAGGAAGCCGAAGATGAAGAGGGAGACGCAGGAGATCGCGAAACCGGCGATGGCCATTCCGCTGAACGGGGGGCGGCCCTGCACGGGGCCGGCCAGCGACTCGCCGGGTGAGGACGAGTAGGCGGGAGGTGCCGAGTAGGCCGCGGGTGCGGAGTAGGCCGGGGGTGAGGCGGGAGGTGCCGAGTAGGCCGGGGGTGAGGAGGGTGGTGCCGAGGAGGCGGGCGGCCCGGCGGGAGGTGCCGAGGAGGCGGGCGGCCCGGCGGGTGAATTCGGGGGAGTAGGCGGCCCGGCGTGGGGTTCTGGTGCGTCGTCGGGCGAAGAGGGCTGGTTGTCTGTCATGGCGTATCCCCAGTGTCGGTCGTGCTCGTTGCACGGCAGGATACTCACTCTATTGGCCGGGGGTGCCGCGGTGATACTGCGCCTGGGTGAGCAGGCACCGCCGCGGGATTGGCCGACTCAGCCAGGGCCAGCGACGCCCCCGGTGCAGACGACCTTCCGAGGGTGCGGACGCGATCAGCGATCAGTTCGAAGGTTGACAGTTTGAGATCAAACGGTTAGAGTTCTGAGTATGGACGAACCGGAGATTGGTCTCACCACGACCCTCGAGCTGATGCGCTGGGTCGGTTGGGCCCAGATGAAGGCCGGCCAGGACTGGGTGCGCGAACGCGAACTCAGCCACGAACAGAGCTTCGTGCTCGGCTACCTCGTGCAGAACCCCGGTTCGATGCAACGCGATGTGGCCGAGGTGAGCCGTACGACACCGGCGAGTGTGTCGAGCCTTCTGCAGGGGCTCGAACGCCGGGGCCTGATCGAGCGGCGCACCGAGGGCGGCAACGGGCGCGTCAAACGCGTCTACGCGACGCCGGCCGGGGTCGACCTCATCTCGGGGTTCGAAGACGCGATGGCCGCCACCGAGGAGGTCATCCTCGCTCCGCTGAACCAGGCTGAGCGTGACGCCTTTCATGCACTGCTGACGAAGATCACGTCAGAGCTGCCCAGACCCACCCGGTCGTAACCGGGTCACGGCACCCGTCGGCCTGACGCCGGCCCGTGCATCCGTCTTTTCTCTCACACCGTGCCGGCGGTCGTCGGCGCGCCCGGAACACTCTCGAGCAGGTCGAACCTGCCCACCAAGGAGCAGTCATGAACACCTCGAACATCGACTCGGAACACCGCTCGCCCGACCAGGCCGATGCCGACGCCGTCGGCAGCAACCGCTGGTACCTCTCGGCCGCACCCATCGTGCGGGCTCTCGAGCACCTCTGCGTGCCGATGGCCGCTGCCATGATCGTCGGCGCCGTCTACAACGTCATCAATGCGGGCTTCATCGGCTCGCTGCACGACTCCACCCTGCTTGCCGCCATCACCTTCGGCACCCCGCTGCTCGGCCTCGTCATGGCCATCGGCGGCGTGTTCGGCGTCGGTGGCGGCGCTCTCATCTCCCGCCTGCTCGGAGCCTCTGAGGCCGACCCGGCCAAAGCCGGTGAGATCAAGCACGTCTCGTCATTCGCCCTCTGGGGTGCGGTGATCGCCGGCGTCGTGTTCGGCGGCCTCGGGCTGCTGCTGCTCGGTCCGCTCGTGTCGGTGCTGGGGGCGGATGCCCAGGCGGTGGCCGCGACCGGCGCCTACGTCGCCGTGATGCTGTGCTTCGTTCCGGTGCTCGCGGCCGCCTTCTGCCTCGAGCAGATCGTTCGGGCCGAGGGTGCCGCGCGCCAGGTGATGATCGGCCTGATCGCCTCGACCGTCGCCAATGTGGTGTTCGACGTGCTGTTCATCCTCGTGCTGCACTGGGGTGTCGGCGGGGCCGCGCTCGCGATGGGCCTGTCGAACGTCGGCGTGGTCGTCTACTTCGTGGTCTGGCTGCAGCGAAACAGTGAACACGTGAGCCTCTCGCCGCGCTGGTTCACGCTGGCGCCCGCCGTGCTGAAGCCGGTGTTCGGGGTGGGTGTCGGCGAATTGCTGCAGGCCTCGTTCTTGATCGTCACGTCGCTCGTGCTCAACAACCTCGCAGCGGCCTACGGTGACAGCGCGCTCGCAGCGATGGGCGTCGCGGTGCGCATCGCACAGGTGCCGGAGTTTCTCGTGATGGGCGTCACGCTGGGAGTGCTGCCGCTGCTCGCCTACTCCTACGGCAAGGGCGACCGCGGCCGGCTCACCTCGGCGGTGCGCGTCTCGGCGCTCACCGTAGGCGGCATCGTGCTGATCGCGGCCGTCTCGGTGTTCGCCTTTCGCGACCAGGTGTTCTCGGCCTTCGTGGCCGACCCGTCTGTGCTCGCGATCGGTGTCACCATTCTGACCGCCCAGCTCGTCGCCATGATCGTGAACGGGTTCACCGGCCTCATCACGTCTCTCTTCCAGGCGACGGGGCGGTCGGTGGCCGCGATCGTGATGTCGATGGCGCAGGGGGTGCTGTTCATCCCGATCGTGCTGCTCGGCAACCTGTGGTTCGGCCTGGCGGGCATCATCTGGTCGCTGACCGTCTCGGAGGCCCTCGTGTTCGTGATCGGGCTGGGCATGTGGCTGGCGTCGCGCGCCGCCATCGACCGCGGCCTCGCCGAAGGCAGCCCCGAGCGCGCCGCCGAGGTGCTCGAGCAGGCAGCGGCCTGACGGGGGAGCGGGGCGGTGTTCGAGGGGGGTGCCGGCGGGCATCCGTCTCGGCACCGCCCCGTACAGGGGGATTCCGCGGCGCACCGGCCTTTGGTAACGTGAGCGCACTTCGTTATATCCACGCCGCTGCGGAATTCGTGCCATCCCTCTCCGGCGTCTCTGGTATGGGGTGGCCGAGTTGGATGTGTGCAATGTTGCGTACAGAAATGCGAACGAATTCTCTGCCTCCGTCGGCTGAACGCCGCGGTCGGGGGCACCGCCGATGGGCCGCGGCCGCCTCGGTTCTCGCCATCACCGGCGCGAGCATGGCGGTCGGCGCCGTCGGTGCGACGGCGGCGAACGCCGACACCGCCGCCGATCTCAGCCAGGAGCACATCGCCGCGATCGGCGAAGCCGGAACGGTGTACCTCGGCGGAACGTGGACGGGGTTCGTCAACTACCCGACCATCGACGGCAGTGGGGGCTGGTCTGACCAGGTCGACGCCAACTTCAGCTGCAGCGGCTTCGTGGCCAGCCCCGACGGCTACATCGTGACGGCCGGTCACTGCGCCGATGCGGCAGAGGGCAAGAAGGCCATCGTCGACCAGTTTCTGGCCGACGAGGTGGCGAACGGCGACATCACCAGCGACGATGAGACAACCTTTCTGAACGCCGGGGCCGAAGAGGGCTGGCCGGTCGAGGGCGCTGCCGCCGGGTCGCCTCCGACGCTCGCGATGACGGTGGTTCCGGCGGTCAGTGTGTCGAACGACAACGCGTCGGGATACTCGGCCGTGCTGGTCGACGACCGGCCGCTGAGCCAGGGCGACACCGCCCTGTTCAAGATCGACACCACCTCGCCGCTGCCGGTTCTGGTGGTGTCGACCACCCAGCCGGCCACCGGTGAGACGGTCGACGCCATCGGCTACCCCGGCAACGTCACCGACCTGGTCAGCGGCAACCCGCAGCCCACGTTCTCACAGGGCCAGGTCAGCGGGCGGCAGCAGACCGACGGCGGACCGTTCACCCAGATCGGCGTCACCATGAGCCCAGGGATGAGCGGCGGCCCGGTCGTCAACGGGCAGGGCGACGTCATCGGCACGGTCAGCTTCGGCCCGTCGAATGACACTCAGCAGCTCAACTTCGCGGCGGCGCAAGACACCATCGCGGCCATGCTGTCGCGCAACGGGGTCAACAACACCCTGAGCGACATCGACCAGAGCTACCGCAAGGGTCTCGACGAGTATTTCAGCGGCCAGTACCACGCTGCCGCCGCTGACCTCGGCGCCGTGGTCACCCGCCAGCCCAACAACGCCATCGCGCAGCAGTACCAGAGCAAGGCGATCGTGGCCTTCCCGCAGGAGAACACGACCGGCTGGGTGATCTGGGTGATTCTCGGGGCGATCCTGCTCTTCGTGATCATCGTGGCCCTGGTGCTGCTCTTCGTGCTTCTGGGCGTACGGCGTCGTCGTCGCCAGCGCGCTGCGGATGCCGGTGGGGCAGCCGCGCCGAATGCCGGCCCCTACCCGCCGGGCCCCCAGCCTGTTCCGGCAGGCTACGCCGCGGCGGCTCCCGCTGCCGAGGGCGGTGCCTACGCGGCGGCAGCTCCCGACTACGGAACCGCCCCCACGGCGGCGCCCGAGCCCTCATACGCCCCGCCCTCGTCGGCCACACCCATCTCCGACCCGGCCACGCAGTCGGCGCCTCCCGCTGAACCGGCCCCCGCCTCATCGGCGCCGCCCAGCGCGCCGCCGTTCGTGCCGGCAGCCGCCCCCGCACCGGCGTCGGTGGCCGAGGTGCAACCCTCCTCCCTCACCCCGGAGGCGACCCTGGAGTCCCCGGCGACCGCCGTCACCCCACCCCCGCCGCCCGAGCCACCCGCTCCGGTCGCCACAGGATTCAAGGCGACTCCCGTGGCCGAGCCTCCGGCGCAGGCCGCTTCGGCTGCCGCCCCACCGGCCGCCGCTCAACCAGCCGCAGCTCCACCGGCCGCGGCTCCACCGGCCGCCGCCCACCCAGCCGCAGCTCAACCCGCCGCAGCTCAACCCGCCGCAGCTCAACCTGCCGCCCCGGCGGTGCTGTACTGCTCGAACTGCGGCGCCGCCAACAAGCCCGACTCGCACTTCTGCTCCACCTGCGGTCACGCCCTCGGCGGCTGACACTCAAGCGAGAGGGGCCGCCCCCGGGAGGCGGCTCCTCTGTGCTGCCCGCGTCGTCTGGGGGGTCAAAGCCGACGAACAACGGGCGGCGGCCCGGCCGGCACTCGCGGCAGACCCCGCCTGAGAATCGCGTTCACCATGGCGCCCCGACGATGCGGATGCTCGCAGGCTCATTCTGCGACTGGAGCCTCGCCACCAGTTCGGTGAGGCCGCGAACCAGGTCTTGGCGAGAGAGGAGGGTCGCCGCCATCAGACGCTGCGGAGGCTGGCGGCGTCGATCAGAACTCCACGCTCGAGGAAGTCGGGCGGCACTGCTGATCTCCGCACGGGAGTGAGGTAGGTGCCCGACGTGAATGTCCACGCCTTCTTCAGGTGCCTCGAGTCGCGCGTGGTCCACGTTGGGGGAGGGAAACCCTCTTCGCGCAGACGGAACGCAACGAGCCCGGCAAGCGCAGCATCCCAGCGCTTGTTGCCGGTCGGTGCCGGCTCTGTCAGGCCGAGCCCGTACCGGCTCTCGTTGTGCTCAGCGGCCAGGTTGTCGTTCAGCTGGATGAAGCTTCGCGCCGCGACGTCGGGACGCCTCGCCTTGACGGCAGAGCGGATGTCACCGGCGACGTCGGCCGCCCCGGCGCGAGTGGATGGGATGGCGATGAGGCTGTGATCGGCGCCCGCCAGTAGTCGTTCGACGGTGCTGAGCCGCGCATCCCGCCCGTTCTCGATGGAGGACACCGCGGTCTCGGCAATACCTGTGCGCCTGGAGAGCGCCTGTTGGGTCAGGCCCTGCGCCCGCCGAGCGTTGGCGATCAACCCGTTCTCTGCCATTTCGCCTCCTTACGGCATCGATAGTTTACGTATAAGTAAGTATACGGAGTTCTGTCGGGCAATAAATGACATTATATCATTTCGCGAAGATGGCCGCATGGTAGCTCCGTGCACTACTGCGCGGCGCCGCGGCCACGTTTCGAACGCGTGACGGCGGGCTGGATGCTCTCCCAGAGTTTTTGAGCGAATTCTGCGCGCTCGGGCGAGGCGGCCCCGCGCAGGCTTAGCCTTAAAGGGTGACCGACGAGGCGTTCGAGGTACCCACCATCCGTACCGTCGGAGAGCTGCGCGCCTCCGGCCATCAGCAGAAGCAGTTGCGCGACGAGATCCGCGAGAACCTGCTCGCGAAGCTCCGCGCGGGGGTCGACCCGTGGCCGGGCCTGCACGGGTTCGAGAACACCGTCATTCCGCAGCTCGAACGGGCGCTGCTCGCCGGGCACGACATCGTGCTGCTGGGTGAACGCGGCCAGGGCAAGACGCGCCTGCTGCGCACCCTCGCCGGGCTGCTCGACGAGTGGACGCCGGTCATCGACGGGTCGGAGCTGGGCGAGCATCCGTACGAGCCCATCACCCACGCCTCGCAGCGCCGCGCGCTCGAGCTCGGCGACCGGCTGCCCGTCGCGTGGCGGCACCGCAGCGAACGCTATGTCGAGAAGCTGGCCACGCCCGACACGAGTGTGGCCGACCTGATCGGCGACGTCGACCCGATGAAGGTGGCCGACGGGCGCTCGCTCGGCGACCCCGAGACCATCCACTTCGGCCTGATTCCGCGCAGCCACCGCGGCATCGTCGCGATCAACGAGCTGCCCGACCTCGCCGAACGCATCCAGGTCGCGATGCTGAACGTGATGGAGGAGCGCGACATCCAGATTCGCGGCTACGTGCTGCGCCTGCCGCTCGACGTTCTCGTCGTGGCCAGCGCGAACCCCGAAGACTACACGAACCGCGGGCGCATCATCACTCCGCTGAAAGACCGGTTCGGTGCCGAGATTCGCACGCACTACCCGACCGAGCTCGTGGCCGAGGTGGCGGTCATCCGTCAGGAGGCCGACCTGGTGGCAGAGGTGCCCGACCATCTCATCGAGATTCTGGCCCGATTCACCCGCAACCTGCGCGGCTCGTCGTCGGTCGACCAGCGCAGCGGCGTCAGTGCCCGGTTCGCGATCGCCGGCGCCGAGACGATCGCGGCCGCGGCGCTGCACCGCGCGGCGGTGACCGGCGAGAACGACGCCGTCGCCCGAGTGGTCGACCTCGAGACGGCGGTCGACGTGCTCGGCGGCAAGATCGAGTTCGAGAGCGGCGAAGAGGGTCGCGAGCAGGAGGTGCTCACCCACCTGCTGCGGGTGGCCACCGCCGACACCGTGCGCGAGCACATGAAAGGCATCGACTTCGCACCCCTGGTCGACGCCATCGAAGACGGCGCCATGGTGACGACGGGCGAGCGGATGACCGCCCACGACGTGCTCGGCGGCCTGCCGGTGCTCGGCGAGTCCGAGCTCTACGACGACGTGTACGCCCGGCTCGGCGCGGCGAACGAAGGGGAGCGGGCCGCGGCCATCGAACTCGCCCTCGAAGGGCTGTACCTGGCCCGCAAGATCGGCAAAGATTCCGACGGCATCGAGACCGTGTATGGCTGAGACGCGCACCACCCCGGCTGCAGGCCGCCCGCTTCGGCTGGCAGGAGCAGACCGTGACTGAGACGCCGCACGTCGGCCGTCGCCGGTTTCGTCGCTACGAGGGCGGCGACCCGCTGGCCGCGCCCGTCGACATCGCCGAGGCGCTCGACGCCATCGGCGAGAGCGTGATGGGCGGAACGTCGCCCGAGCGCGCGATGCAGGAGTTCCTGCGCCGGGGCAGTCCGAACCAGACCGGGCTCGACGACCTGGCGCGCCGCGTCGCCGAGCGGCGCCGCGACCTGTTGCAGCGCAACAACCTCGACGGCACCATGCAGCAGATCAAGGAGCTGCTCGACCGTGCAGTGCTGAACGAACGCAAGCAGCTCGCCCGCGACACCCAGATGGACGACAACGATCGCGCCTTCGCCGAGCTGCGCCTCGAGACCCTGCCCGCCTCGCCGAGCGCCGCCGTGAGCGACCTGAGTGACTACGACTGGCAGTCGCGCGAGGCACGCGACGACTACGAGAAGATCAAAGACCTGCTCGGTCGCGAGCTGCTCGACCAGCGCTTCGCGGGCATGAAGCAGGCGCTCGAGAATGCCACCGACGAAGACCGCGAGGCGATCAACGAGATGCTCGCCGACCTCAACGAGCTGCTCGAGAAGCACCAGCGCGGCGAAGACACCCCAGACGACTTCGACCAGTTCATGCAGAAGCACGGCGACCAGTTTCCCGAGAATCCGGAGAATATCGACGAGCTGCTCGACTCGCTCGCCAAGCGTGCCGCCGCGGCCCAGCGCATGCTCAACTCGATGAGCCCCGAGCAACGCGACGAGCTGATGAAGCTCTCGGCCGAGGCGTTCGGCTCGCCGGCACTGATGCAGCAGCTCTCGCAGCTCGACGCGAACCTGCAGGCGCTGCGGCCTGGCGAAGACTGGGGCGGCTCAGAGCGGTTCGACGGTGAGCAGGGCCTCGGGCTCGGCGACGGAACCGGCGTTCTGCAAGACCTGGCCGACCTCGACCAGCTCGCCGAGCAGCTCTCGCAGGGGTACGGCGGCGCCCGTATGGATGACGTCGACCTCGACGCGCTGGCCCGCCAGCTCGGCGACGAGGCGGTGGTGGATGCCCGAACCCTGCGTGACCTCGAGAAGGCGCTGCGCACCAGCGGCACCCTGCGCAACGATTCGTCTGGACAGTTGAAGCTCACACCGAAGGCGATGCGCCAGCTCGGCAAGGCGCTGCTGCGCGACGTGGCGACACGCATGTCGGGGCGGCAGGGTCAGCGCGAGCTACGGCGGGCCGGGGCATCCGGAGACCTGTCGGGCGCCACCCGACCGTGGGAGTTCGGCGACACCGAGCCGTGGGACATTCCGCGCACCGTGCTGAACGGTGTACAGCGGCGACTCGGCGACGGGCAGGGCGGCTCGGGCCGGCTCATCACCATCGACGACGTCGAGGTCTCAGAGACCGAGACCCGCACCCAGGCGGCGGTCGCGTTGCTCGTCGACACGTCGTTCTCGATGGCGATGGATGGCCGGTGGGTGCCCATGAAGCGCACCGCGCTTGCTCTGCACACGCTGATCCAGTCGCGGTTTCGCGGCGACCACCTGCAGCTGATCGGGTTCGGCCGGCACGCCGAGGTGATGGACATCGAGCAGCTCACCGCCCTCGACGCCATGTGGGACAAGGGGACGAACCTGCACCATGCCCTGCTGCTGGCGAATCGGCACTTTCGCAAGCACCCGAACGCGCAACCGGTGCTGCTGATCGTGACCGACGGCGAGCCCACCTCGCACCTCGAGTCAGACGGCCGGGTGTTCTTCTCGTACCCGCCGCATCCGCTGACCATCGCCGCCTCGGTGCGCGAGCTCGACAATTCGAAGCGGCTCGGCGCGCAGACGACCATCTTCCGGCTCGGCGACGACCCCGGTCTCGCCCGGTTCATCGACCAGATGGCGAAGCGGGTCGACGGGTACGTGGTGGCGCCCGAGCTCGACGACCTGGGGGTGGCAGTGGTCGACTCGTACCTCGGATCGCGGGCACCCGGGCGCGACTCCGGCGGTCGGGGCAGTTCGGGTGACGGTTCCTACCCGGGGCGGAGCTACGGCGGCTGGTTCGGCCGCAGCTCTTGGGTCGACTGAGCGGGGCCGGTCGGGGCTGGGAGGCGCGGGCTGGTAACCGGGGCTGGGAGGCGGGGCTCGTAACCGGGGACTGGGAGGCAGGGGCTGATAGGCCTGGGCCGTCGCGTCAGGCCGCCTAGGTCGGGCATCCGCAAACCCCGAACGGGCGGTAGCGCCCGGATGCTCGTGCCCGGTACATTTGCGTGTGGTGTCGCGCCTCCCGCCGATCGGCGGTGCGCAGCGGTGCTCCGGGGGTGGGGAGAATCGTGGCACGAGTTCGCGCGCGCACGACGGCCGTCTGTTCGATCGTGGTGGCGCTCGCAGCCGCGGCGCTGGTCGTGAGCGGGTCGATGTCGGCTCAGGCGGCAGCACTCTCGGCAGCGGCGCCCGTTCCGGCCGTGCCGTCGCCCGACGGCGACGACGCTCCGCTGCTCACTGACCAGCCGGCGCCGGCGGCAGGCGATCCGGTGACGTTGCGGCCCGACCAGCAGCCGCACAGCATCCCGGCAGATCCGGCCGGCACGAACCCGAACTTCGTGGCGCTGTCGAGCAAACCCGACTCGACCAAGACGATCTGGCTGAACTTCGATGGCGGCACCCTCACGAACACCTGGTGGAACTTCGAACGCCCCGACCACACCAACGCACCGATCGTCTACTCGGGCGCGGCGATCGACGATTCGGTCGCGCGGCGCACAGAGATCTTCGAGCGCGTAGCGGAGATCTACGCGCCGTTCGACGTCGACGTGACGACCGTGTACCCGGGCGATGATGCGCTGAACCGCAGCGGGCCCGACGACCAGCGGTACGGGGTCACCGACATTCTCACCGACACGACCGCAGACCAGATGGGGATCAATCTCGCGTCGGGTCATCCCGGGGGAGGCATTTACGACTCCTTCGGAAACCCGTACGAGAACCAGACCTTCGTGGTCGCCAGTGAGCTGGAAGGCTACGTCAAAGACATTGCGACAGACATGGCGCATGAGGTCGGTCACTCGCTCGGGCTCGCGCACAGCGGGTGGCACGACGGCGCAGGGGCCTACGACGAGTACTACACGCCCTATGGCGGTCTGTGGGCGCCGGAGATGGGCAATCCGGCGTGGGTTCCCCTCGCTCGCTGGTCAGACAATGCGTACGTCGGTGCGACCCATCCCGCCCAAGACGACCTCGCGGTGATCACCGACCAGGCCGAGGCGAAGGTGATCCAGGGTTCGACCTACGCCGTCGGCAGCGGAGACCTGATGCCCTCCGATCGAGCCGAATGCCAGGAGGACGGGGTGTACTGGGCCCCCGACTCGCTCGATGCCGACGGGTACGCGATCTGCGGCGACTACGACCCGTCGAAGCGCCTCTCCTCCATCACCTACTACAGCGGCAAGCTCGACTTTCGCGCGGATGACGTGGGAGACACCGCTGCGACCGCCACGCCGCTCGTTCTGGCGAATGACGCCGGTTCGGCATCCGGAATCATCAGCACCAACTCCGACACAGACGTGTATGCGCTGACCATGCCTGCCGGCACTCTGAGCCTGCACGCCACCCCCGCCGCGATCGGGGCGAACCTCGACATCTCGCTCACCGTGACCGATTCGACCGGTGCCGTGGTCGCCGTCGTCGACCTGCCCGACTCGGTGGGCGGCGTCTTCCCCGAGGTCACGCTCGTCGGTGCGGATGCCCAGACCACCCTTGCTCTGCCGCAGGGCACCTACGACGTCTCGATCGAGGGCACTGGGTTCGGCGACATGGCGACGAACACCGAGTTCGGCACGCCGGCCGCGCCGAAGTACGGTTCGCTCGGGCAGTACACCCTCGCCGCCGCGGTGACACCCGACCCGGTCGTGCCCACACCGGCTCCCACGCCGACGCCGACCTCGACACCCGTCGTGCCGGTCGTGCCCGACGCATCGGGCGGTTCGTCGTCGCTCGCCGCGACGGGCACGGCGCCGCTCTGGCCGATCGGGCTGCTCGGCGCCGTCGTGCTGCTGGCCGGAGGCCTGATCTTCGCGGGCGTTCGCCGTCGCAGCTGACACGCAGAGGGTCTGCCCCCGCACGGATTCCCACGAGGGGGAGCAGCCCGCCGAGTAGCGATACCGTTGAATCAGAACCCTGCACCTGCTGACGACTGGAACCCACCACCATGCCCCCTGAGACCGAATCGGCGACCCCCGGGCGCATCGTGCTCGTACGCCACGGCGAGACCGCGTGGAGCCTGACCGGCCAGCACACCGGTGTCACCGACCTGCCGCTGACCGCCCACGGCGAAGAGCAGGCCACCGCGACCGGTGCGGCGCTGGATGCCCGGCACTTCGACCTCGTGCTCTCGAGCCCGCGCATCCGTGCCCTCACCACCGCCCGTCTGGCAGGCTACGGCGACCAGGTGGAGGTCGACCCCAACCTCGCCGAGTGGGACTACGGCGCCTACGAGGGCCGCACCACGCATGACATCGTGGCCGAGCGCGGGCCGTGGAACATCTGGACAGACGGCGTGCCGCCGGGGCAGACCCCCGGTGAGACACCCGACGAGGTGCAGGCCCGCGTGCTGCGGGTCATCTCGCGGGTGCGCGACGTGGCACGGTCGGGCGGCGACGCCCTCGTGTTCGCGCACGCCCACATTCTGCGCGCCTTCGCGGCGGCCTGGGTCGAGCTGCCCGCGAGCGGCGGCCAGATCTTCACCCTTTCGACCTCCACCATCAGCGCTCTCGGCTACGAGCACGGCGCCCCGGTCATCGTGCAGTGGAACGCCCTCACCCTGCCCGCGTGACGGCCTGCCCGGTCAGAGGGCGGTGAGCGCCCGGTTGGCGGTGAGCAGGCCGCGGATGGCCACGGGGTGGGCGGCGTCGAGGGTGTCGCGGGGTGTGCCGCGCAGCAGGTCGAACTGCAGGCCGCGCCAGAGGGCGAGAATCTGAACGGTGACGAGGCGCGCGGTGGGCTCATCGAAGCCGTCGGCGCGCAGAACGCCGACGAGCGCCTGCACCCAGTCGGTGCCCATGGTGGTGAGCAGCGACTGGTTCTTCTCGGGGCTGTGCGAGGCCACGCCGAACGCCTCGAAGAACAGGCGCAGGTACGGGATGTTCGCAGGGTCGCTGATCTGCAGCCACGCCGCGTCGAGGCGCTGCTCGAGGGTTCCCGGGTCTGACGTGAGCCGGGTCGTCATCTGCCGCAGCAGGGGAAACCGGATGAACGCCTCGAGGCTGGCCTCGGCGAGCAGGTCTTCCTTCGACCCGAAGTAGTAGAGCACCATGCGGTTGTTCGACCCGATCTTGCGGGCCAGGCTGCTGAGGCTCTGCCCCGAGACGCCCTCGTCGAGAATCAGGTCGCCGACGAGGGAGAGCAGTCTCTGGCGTTCGTTCTTTCGCTCACCCATGGTTCATAGGGTATCGAGGCGCGACTGAAGCTCTTCGTACCGACGCGTAATCTGCACGAAACGTGACGGGCATATGGTTTTGAATTGTTCAGTTCAATACTTGGCTTTCTCCCGCTCGACTTCGATTCAGAGGAGATCACGTGTCATCTGTGCCTGCAAAGCCCCTCACGCTGGGCATCTTCCAGCTGCTCAGCCCGAACGGAATGTCGGGGGCGGCCTGGCGTCACCCACAGAACGCTTCGCACCACTACAAAGAGCTCGACCACTGGATCGAGCTGGCGAAGCGGTTCGAAGACGCCAGGCTCGACTTCCTGTTCTTCGCCGACTCGTACGGCTACCCGACGCTGGCCGGAACGGTTCCGCCGGAGGCGCACGAAGAGGCACTGCTGGTTCGCATGGACCCCATGATGATCATCTCGGCGCTCGCGGCCGTGACCGACAAGCTCGGGCTGGTCGTGACCGCCTCGACGACGTTCGAGCCCCCCTACGCCAACGCCCGCCGGTTCTCGACGCTCGACCACTTCTCTGACGGTCGCATGGGCTGGAACATCGTGACGGGCTCGGCGATGGAGTCGGCGGCCCGCATGTTCGGGCAGGAGCTCACCCCGCACGACGTGCGCTACGAGACCGGCGACGACTACCTCGACCTGTCGTTGACGCTCTGGGAGAGCAGCTGGGAAGACGATGCCGTGAAGGTCGACAAGGCCGCCGGTGTCTACGCCGACCCGGCCAAGGTGCACCCGATCGAGCACTCCGGCCCCTTCTTCCAGGCCTCCGGAACCTATCCGGTCGAGCCGTCGCCGCAGCGCACGCCGGTACTCTTCCAGGCGGGCAGTTCGGGCCGCGGCCGGGAGTTCGCCGCCCGCAACGCCGAGTGCGTCTTCCTGCAGGGCACCACGCTCGAGGAGGTCGCGAAGGCGGTCGACGACATCCGCACCCGCGCAGAGGGCTACGGGCGAGACCGAGACGCGATCAAGATCCTCGTCGGCCTCTCGATCTTCACGGCAGAGACACCCGAAGGGGCCGCAGAGAAGCTCGACGAACTGTATGTGTACTCGAGCGACGTGGGCGCGGCCATCCGGTACTCGGCGAACACGGGCATCAACCTGCTCGACCTCGACCCGTCGTCGACGCTCGACGGGATGCACGGCGAGCAGGGTCAGAGCAACATCGACCGCTTTCGCAGCGCAGAGGGGCGGCCGGCGCCGACGGTGCGCGAGATTCTCGACGAGTTCCGCACCCGGGGGCTGCGCGGGCTCGTGCTGGCGGGCACCCCCACCGAGGTGGTCGACCAGATGCAGCAGTACGCCGAGGCGACCGGCATCGACGGCTACCTGCTCGAGCCGCACATCACGCCCGGTACCTACGACGACCTGATCGACCTCATTCTGCCCGTGATGCGCGAGCGCGGACTGGCCCGCACCGAGTACGGGGCGGGCACCCTGCGCGAGCGCCTGTTCGGCGACGGCCAGGTGCACTTGCGGGCCGATCATCCGGGCGCCCGGTTTCGGATGCCCGCCCGATGAGCGGCGCGTCGACCTCCGGCGCGGCCCCACCCCCGCCCTTCGTGCAGCGCCGCCGGCACCTCTCGCTCGTGACGACGATGCCGTTCATCAGCGAATCGCGGTCATGGCGCGAGTCGCCGCACTACGTCGACGAGGTGGTGTCGCTCGACCGGCACATCGCCAGGGCCCGCGCGGCCGAGGAGGCGAAGCTCGACGCGATCTTCTACGTTGACTTCATCGGGCTGAACCGCACGGCCATCGCCGCCAACCCGGCCGTGCCGTTCGAGCCGATGACGGTGATGGGCGCGATCGCCGCGACGACCTCGACGATCGGCCTGATCGGCACCGCCTCGACGATGTACAACTATCCGTTCAATGTGGCGCGGCAGTTCGCCTCGCTCGACCAGCTCAGCGGCGGCCGTTCGGGCTGGAATGTCGTGACCTCGTTCAGCGCCGAGAAGAGCTTCGGCCTGGCCGCGCTGCCGTCGCCGGCCGAGCGGTACGCCCGTGCCCAGGAGTTTCTCGACGCCGTGATTGCGCTGTGGCAGAGCTGGCAGCCCGATGCGGTGGTGGCGGATGCCCGGGCGGGTGTCTGGGCCGATGTGTCGCGCATCCACGACGTGGTGGTCGACGGCGAGTACATCACGCTCGAGGCGGCCCTCGATGTTCCGCGCTCGCCGCAGGGGCATCCCGTGATCTTCCAGGCCGGGGCATCGGCCGAGGGCATCTCGTTCGCCGGGCGCAACGCCGAGGCGATCTTCGCCGCCACCCCCGTCTTCACCATCGCGCAGGAGTACTACGCCGCGACCAAAGCCGCCGCCGTGGCAGCCGGCCGGGCCGAGGAGTCGGTGATCGTGCTGCCCGGGGTGCACCTCTACCTCGGCGAGACCGACGACCAGGCGTGGGCATCGGCTCGTGCGGCGGCGGTGACCGAGCATCGCATCTCGAGCATCCTGAAAGACCTGGAGGTGGAGTTTCCCGAACTCGACCTGACGGGGCTGGCACCGGATGAGCCGATTCCGCCAGGGCGGTTTCCGAGCCGCGAGCGGGTCGAGCAGTGGGGCGGCAGACGCAGTCGCATCGAGGTGTACCGCCGGCTGGCCTTCGACCCGGCTCCTGTCGAGCCGCCGACGTTCGCCGAGTTTCTCGACCGGTCGGCGATCTCGGGCCCGCATGCCGCCTTCATCGGCACGGTGCAGAGCGTGGCTGACGAGATGGAGCGCTGGTTTCGCGGGGGAGCCGCCGACGGTTTCACGCTGCTGGGCGGTGACCCGGTCGCCGAACTGAACCGCGAACTGCTGCCCGAGCTGCGGCGCCGCGACCTTTTTCGCACCGACTACGAGGGCGGCACCCTGCGCTCGCACTTCGGTCTGCCGGCCTGACCGGCCTGACCCGGGCCGCAGCCCCATTCTGCGTCGGCGGCGCCGACGGTAGGGTCGAGGCATGGCAAGCGAAGCAGTGACGCTCAGCGTCGACGGGCCGAACGGCACGCGCGAGGTTCGGCTCTCGAGCCCGAGCCGGGTGCTGTGGCCCGAACCGGGCATCACGAAGCTCGACCTGGCGAACTACCTCATCGCGGTCGGCGACGCGTTCGTCACGGCCAACGGCGATCGTCCGTTGTCGCTGCAGCGGTTTCCCGAGGGCATCGACGGCGAGCAGTTCTTCTCGAAGAACCCGCCCCGCGGGGCGCCCGAGTACGTGCGCGCCGTCACCGTGATCTACCCGAGCGCCCGCTCGCATCCGCAGCTCGTCATCGACGAGCCGGCCGCGGCGGTGTGGGCCGTGCAGATGAACACGGTCGTCTTTCACCCGTGGCCGTCGCGGGCCGAGAACTCTGACAACCCCGACCAGCTGCGCATCGACCTCGACCCGCAGCCCGGCACCGACTTCGACGACGCCATCCCGGCCGCGCTCGAGCTGCGCACGGTGCTGGCCGAGGCGGGGCTCGATGCGTTCATCAAGACCTCGGGCAACCGCGGCCTGCACGTCTTCGCGCCGATCGAGCCGGTGCGCGAGTTTCTCGACGTGCGGCACGCCGTGATCGCGGCGGCCCGCGAACTCGAACGACGGATGCCCGAGAAGGTCACCACGGCGTGGTGGAAGGAGGAGCGCGGCGAACGCATCTTCGTCGACTTCAACCAGGCCAACCGCGACCGCACCATGGCGGGGGCGTACAGCCCGCGTGCGCTGGCGCACGCTCCGGTGTCGACGCCGATCACGTGGGACGAGCTCGAGACCACCGACCCGAAGGTCTTCACGATCACCACGGTGCCCGAGCGGTTGAAGACCGTCGGCGACCCGTGGGCGACCATGAACGAGCATCCGGGAACCATCGACACGCTGTTCGGCTGGTGGCAACGCGACCTGGCGAGTGGGCTCGGCGAGCTGCCGTTTCCGCCCGACTACCCGAAGATGCCCGGCGAGCCGCCGCGCGTGCAGCCCAGCCGGGCGCGCAAGGAGCCGTAGAGGTACGGCTGCAAGCTGAACCGCGAGGAGGAGCACTGACGTGACCGTCATTCTCGTCACCGGGGCCACCGGCCAGGTCGGCGTGCCCACCGCCGCCGCCCTGCGCGCCGCCGGCCACGAGGTTCGGGCGCTCAGCCGGCACGCCGGGCCCGGCCTGACGGTGGCCGACCTGCTGAGCGGTGGACGCGATGCGGCGGCGGCCCGGGGTGAGAGCGACGGAGCCGTCGACGCGGCGTTCGCCGGGGTCGACACCGTGGTGCACCTCGCCACCACCAACGGCAGGCGCGACGTGCAGCTCGCCCAGACGGTGTTCGATGCGAGCCGGCGGGCGGGCATCCAGAACCTGGTGCTGATCTCGATCGTGGGTATCGAGCACCTGCCGGTCGACTTCTACCGGCAGCGGGTTGAGATCGAGCGGCGGCTGCTCGGCTCGGGGCTGCCGCACACCATCCAGCGCGCGACGCAGTTTCATTCGCTTGTCGAACGGCTGTTCACGGCACAACGGTTCTCGCCGGTGTTCGTGGCGCCGGCCCTTCGGTTTCAGCCGATCGATGTGGGGGAGGTGGCGCTGAAGCTCGCCGCGCTGGCCCCGGCCGGGCCGCAGGGCCGGATGCCCGACATCGGCGGGCCCGAGCAGCTCACGGCGCGGCAGATCGGGCGCAGCTGGGCGCGCTCGGTGGGCAGTCGGAGGCCGGTCGTCGGCGTGCGCCTGCCCGGAAGAACGTTCGCGGCGCTCGGTGCCGGCTACAACTTCGTGCCGGGCGAGCCCTACGGCCGCATCACGTTCGCCGAGTACCTGGCGGCGCGGCGGCCCTGAGCGGCCGGCCCGCGCCGCATCTTCCCCGGGCGCCACTTTGCGCACATGGCTGCTGACGGCCGCGATAACAGCCATGTGCGCAGACTCGACGCGTGGAAGTGGGGGGATGGGCGGGTGGCGCCACGCCGCCGCATGGATGACCTTGCCAGCTTCGGTGGAGGTTCTGCTCAGAAACGGTGGTTACGGTAGTGGCTTCGCCCGCGGCGCCCACTGAGGCACCGGGCTCGGCCGACGCACTCCGCGCCGACCTACGACACCGACTGTCGCCTCCGTGCCCCGCACGTTCTCCGCCCTGCGCACACCCGAAACCCGCGCAGGCTGCGCTCGTGCACGCGTTCCGCTCACCCCTGCGGTCGTTCGGCGCGCTCCGCTCACACCCACGGCAGAGCAGACGGATGCTCGTGCGCCACGATGCGCGCACGGGTCGGCCGAACCATTGGAACACATGCACCCCGAACTACCCACCCGCCGTACCCACCGAACCATCACCCGCACCATCCACCCGCGCCGCACCGCGCACGATCGCCTGCCACTGCGCCGCTTCATCGGCGGCCGGATGCTCGTCGCCACGGCCCTCGTCACCGCCGGCCTCGTCGTGGGCACCGGTTTTGTCGTGCAGTCCTCCGTCAGTTCGGCCGAGACCGCCGCGGCGACCGCCCGCACGCAGCAGGCCCTCAACGACACTGTCGAGAAGTCAGCCGTCGTCGCCACTGCGAAGAACACCATCAGTCGCGCAGAGCAGGTCGTCGACCAGGCCCAGGCCAAGGTCGACACCACCGACCTCAGCACGAAGCTCTCGAGCCTGAACGCCAGCACCAGCCTCGCCACGCTGAGCGACTACAGCAAGGTCGACGCGCAGACCGTGGTCGGGCTCACCGTTCAGACCGAGTTCGAGTCGCAGAACATCCAGGCCGCCGCCGCCCAGGCCGACCGCATCGCGGCCGAAGCCGCCGCCGCAGCAGCCGCGAAGGCCGCCGCCGATGCTGCCGCGGCCGCCCAGGCCGCCGCCGAGGCGCTGGCGGCCGGCAACACCGTCGACGGAGCGAAGGCGACCGCCGAGAACCTTGCGTCGTCGACGTACGGCTGGGGGTCAGACCAGTTCTCGTGCCTCGTCTCGCTGTGGCAGAAGGAGTCGGGATGGTCGTACCAGGCCCTGAACGCGTCGAGCGGCGCGGCGGGCATCCCGCAGGCCCTGCCCGGCAGCAAGATGTCGTCGGTCGCCGACGACTGGCAGACGAACGCCACCACGCAGATCACCTGGGGTCTCGCCTACATCGCGGGGTCGTATGGAACTCCGTGCTCGGCGTGGTCGCATTCGCAGTCGGTGAACTGGTACTGATCGCGCGCTGAGCCGCGTAGGTGGCCGTGCGGCGGTGCAGCTCGGCTCCGGGTCGGGGTGCGTGTTGTCAGAGTGGCGTGGTGCCGCTCGCCGCCCGGCCGGTTCAGCTCGCGGCGGCCTCGGCCACCCGGCCGTCGCGCAGCTCGATCACGTGGTCGGCCCGGCCGGCGAACAACGGGTCGTGCGTCGCCACAACGGCGGCCGCGCCCGTCTCGCTGACCACCGACCGGATGAGCGCCATGATGATCTCGGCGTTCTCGCTGTCGAGCTGCCCGGTGGGCTCATCGGCGACCAGCAGCGTCGGCCTGCTGACGAGCGCGCGGGCCAGCGCCACACGCTGCTGCTGCCCGCCAGAGAGCTGCGGGGCGCGCTGGCGGGCCTGGTCGGCCAGCCCCACGCGGTCGAGCATCTCCGCAGCCCGCGCCGCACGGCGCCGCGGTGCCACACCGGCCAGCCTCAGCGGCAGCTCCACGTTCTCCGCGGCGGTGAGCAGCGGCAGCAGCCCGAAGGTCTGGAACACGAAACCGAGCTGCTGCTGCCGGAACGCGGTGAGCTCGTCGTCGCTGAGTGACGCGATGTCTCTGCCGAACAGGCGCACCACGCCGCGCGTGGGAGCGTCGAGGGTGCCGAGCATCGTGAGCAGGGTGGTCTTGCCCGCGCCCGACTTTCCGCGCACGATGAGCAGTTCGCCGGCGTCGACACTGAGGGTGACGTCGGCGCAGGCGGTGACGATTCCGGCGCCGGTGCGGTAGTCACGGCCGACAGCCTCGGCGCTCAGCACGGGCACGGTCATCGGTTCGCTCCTGGGTCGGTGGGGGCATCCGGAACCGGTGGGGTCGGGGTGGCCGGATCGGTCGGGTGAATGTGGGCCGGGTGGGGGTCGCGCGGGTCGGGGTGGGTCGGGTCGGAGTCGCGCGGGTCAGGGTCGGCCGGGTCGGGGTCGCGCGGGTCGGGGTCGCGCGGCTCAGAGTCGCCCGGCCAGATGCGCACGTGGTCGGGCTCGAGTTCGAGCCGCACGGTGTCGGCGAGGCTGAGGCTCTCGGTGAAGCGGCGCGGCAGCTGCAGGCGGCCCACGCGGTCGAGCACGGCGTATTCCTGCGCGATGACCTCGTCGCCCGCGGTGCCGCGGCGGGTGCTGCGCAGCACCTCAGACGAGGTTCGGCCGTCGCGTATCTGGATGGTGCGGCGAACGTGCGACGCGACCGTGGGGTCGTGCGTGACGATGAGCGTGGTGATGCCGCGTTCGTCGTTCACGAGCTGCAGCGCCGACAGAACCTCCTCGGTGGTCGCCTCGTCGAGGTCGCCGGTGGGCTCGTCGGCCAGCAGCACCTTCGGGTCGTTCGCGATGGCGACGGCGATGGCGGCGCGCTGTTGTTGTCCGCCCGACAGCTCGGCGGGCATCCGGTCGGCCTCGTCGCCGAGGTGCAGCAGCGCCAGCAGGTCGTCGACCCGGCGCGCCCGTTCGGCTTTCGCTGTGCGGGCCAGCGCCAGCGGAGCGTTGATGTTCTGCGCGGTCGACAGGTACGGCAGTAGGTTGCGCGCGGTCTGCTGCCACACGAATCCGACACTGTGCCGCTGGAACTCGATGCGTTCACGCCGTTTCATGCGCAGCAGATCGTGGCCCGCGACCGAGGCGGCCCCGGCGGTGGGTGTGTCGAGGCCCGAGAGGATGGTCAGCAGGGTCGATTTGCCCGAGCCTGATGCTCCGACGATCGCCACCATCTCGCCGGCCCGCACCTGCAGGTTGAGCCCCTGCAGCGCCTGTACCTCGACCCCAGCGCCGCTGAACACGCGCACCAGGTCGGTGCAGCTGATGTGCAGGGCGGGGCTGGTGGGCGCGGGGCTGGTGGGCGCGGCGACGGTGCCGGTGCCGACGCCGGTGCCGGCGCGGTCCGCGGGGGTGCCGCCGTCGAGGTCGGGGCTGGGCGGTGGGCTGGATGCTGCGCTCACGGGGTTCCCTTCGTCTGGTCGGGTGGTCTGCGGGTGGTCGAGGCGATCGAGACCGTGGCGGCGACGATCGAGGCGAGCAGGAAGCCGGCCGCCGCCGCCACGATCGCGGCGACCGGGATGACCGGCGGCGGCTGCCCGCCTCCGCCCGTGAACGGGTCGAGGTCGACGGTCGCCGTCACGAGGAGGGTGCTCGCCACACCGGCAGCCACCCCCGCCACGACCGCCGCCACTGTGATGGGGATGATCTCCCACAGCCGCAGTGCCCGCTGCTGTCGCCGTGTCACGCCCAGCGCCCGCAGCGGCAGCCTCAGTCGCGCCCGGTCGGCGGCGGTCAGAGCGAGGGCCATGACGATCGTGACCAGGCTGAACAGCAGCGAGAGGCCGCCGGCGGTGAGCAGCGCGGCCGTGAGGGCGAGCGTCGTCGGGTTGGCGCCCAGTGTCTGCTCGATCTCTGCCGGCACGACGACCGTGGCGAACGAGTCGGCGCGGTCTCGCGCCTCGTCGACCTGCGCGGCGCTCGGGCCGCCGTCGCCGAACCGGAACAGCCCGCGGCTGATCGAGGTGGTCGGCCCGGTGATGGTCGAGGCGTAGCTCGTGTCGACGAGAATCCAGGACTGCTCGGTGGTCAGGGGAGACAGGTCGGGCTGCACGCCGACCACGGTCACCGGCTGTCCGCGAATCGTGAAGTCGTTCGCCTTGAGGGCCGCGGCCGCGCTGCCTGAGGCGATGACGGGCACGGGGCCGCTCGCTGTCGACGCGGGTGCCTGTGGAGGCAGCGGCGTGGGTGCGACGAAGCCCTGCTGCACCGCGCGCACCTGCGCAGAGTCGACCACGATGATGTCGACCGGCACACGCCCCGACCCCACGTTCGCCACCCCGCTCGTGTCGGTGAGCACCGGGGCCGATGCCTGCACGCCGTCGATGCTCGCGATCGATGCCATTTCGGGTTCGGTGAAGGTGAGCGAGTAGACGGTGAGGCTCGACCCGGCCTCGGCTGCCGCCTGACGGTGGATGCCCGACTGCACGGTCGCCAGAACACCCGCTGCGAACACCACGATCGACAGGCTCACGCCGATCGCTATCAGGGGGGCGACGGCGAGCCGGGCATCCCGAGCCGCCTGCGCGGCGCCCAGGAAGCCGGTGGTGGAGCGGGTGCCCGCGAGGCGTCTGGCGATGGCGTCGAGGGCGAGCGAGAACAGGCGCAGGGCGGCCAGGCACGCGGCGAGCGCGATGAGAACCGGTGCCGCTGTCGGCAGCAGATCGAGCGAGGGCGACGCCGCCCCGCCTGCACCCTTCTGCACCAGCAGCAGAATCGCGGCCGCGACGAACACCAGGCACGCGAGCTCGACGAGGGGTCTCCCGACGGCTGCGAGTCGCGTGGCCGGCCGGGCGGCGGCAGCCGTGCGCGCGACGGCGGCCGCGCCGAACAGCACCGGCACCACGACGGCGACGCCCAGTGTCACCGCGCCATCGGCCACTCCCGGCTGCAACCCGCCGAGCGTCGCACACAGCACCCACCCCACGACGGCCGCGGGCAACGCGTACACCAGCGCCTCGAGCGCCGTCACGGCCGCCACCTGGGGTGGAGACGCGCCCCTGGCGGTCAGCAGGCTCCACGTGGGCGCGCGACGCCGCCACCACAGGGCGGTGATGACTATGAAGATCGCCAGCAGCACGGCCGCCGGCCCCACGAGCACCATCGCCACGAGCTGGGCGGTGACCGCGTTGCGCTGTTCGCCGGCCTCGAGCGCTGCCGGCACCTTCGTGGTGAACGACGCCGTGAGGGCGTACTGCCCCTGGCCGGTGTCTGGCCCGAGCGAATGCGGCTTCGACACGAACGCCCGGGCCTCGCTCTCGATGGACGGCGCCGAGGCCGTGGTGAGCGCGGCGGTGCGCACCCCGAACCACACCGCGGTTCGCGCCGTCGAGTGCAGCTCCGACAGGGCAGGCCACGAGGCGGGGTCGGCGTATCCCTCGATGTACGAGATCGTCTCCTTGGGCAGGGCCACGATGCTCGCCCGCAGCAGAGTGCTCTGATGCACCCAGTACGGGTCGCCCGGGTCGAGCGGGCTGAAGGTTCCGCTCAGCCGCACGTCGCTGGTGGTGCCGTCGGCGAAGTCGAGCGTGCGCACCTCACCGACCGTCCAGCCCACGCTCTGCGCGGCGGCCGTGGCGAGCACGACCTCGACCACGCCGCCCGATCCGTACGCTCCGGGGAGGGTTCCGGCATCCAGCTCGATGCGGTCGGCGTACCGCGGATCGGCCCCGATCGTCAGCGAGTTCTCGGGCCACACCGCGCCTTCGGGGTGCAGCACCGGCACCGGATCCATCGACACCGTCGCAACGGGCGCCGCCGTGGCGTCGCGCAGTTCGGCGGGCATCTGCCAGCGCAACGTCGTGAGGGCGTCGTTCTGCTTCCCCCACACCGCGTCGACCTCGGGGGAGAGGCCCGATGCGGCGGGGTCGGCCGAGGCGCCGGTCGCGGGTGACCCCACCGTCTGAGCGGTGAGGTCACGCTGAGCGGCGGTCGTGGTGGTCGTCACCTGGTACCGGATGCCCGCGGTGAACGCCGCGCCGAGAAGTGCCGGCCCCAGCAGCGCTCCCACCACGCCCAGCAGCACGAACACCGACACGAACGCCCCGGCGACCCGGTTCGTCGCCACGAGCCGCCAGAACGACCGCCCGGTCACGAGTCTTGCTCCGGGTCGCGGGACGGGCGGCGCGTCGGGGTGCTGCCCGTTCGACGAGCATTGCGGGGGCGCGCGGCGGCCTGGCGCTGCACACCGGCGGAGGAGACGGCACTCGCGGCGAGCAGCACGGCGGCCACCGCGCCGAAGACGATGGCGAGCGCCACCGGGTCGAACTGCGTCGCGGCGCCCGTGCCGCCGAACAGCCCCGCGCCGCCGAACAGCCCCGCGCCGCCGAACAGCCCTGCCGCGAACGCCCCGTCCGCGCCCGCCGACAGCCCCGCCCCGCCCGACAGCCCTGCCCCCGCGAACAGCGGCGCGCACACGACGGCCGCCAGCAGCCCCGCCAGCACCCCGGCGACCACCCCGAAGACCGACGCCGACACCGTCTCCATCGCCCGGCTCGCCCCCTGCCGGCGCGGGCCCATGCCGAGCGCACGCAGCGCCCCGACCTCGTCGCGCCGCGATCGCAGCAGCGTCAGAAGTACGGCGGCGACGGCCACGATCGCGAGCAGCAGTCCGCCGGCCGCCGCCAGCCACAGCAGCGCCACGGTCGGAGTCACCAGCGGCCCCGTCGACGTGGTGGCCACCGTACTGATCGCGTCGGGGAAGGTACTGACCCCTGCCGCCCCGGCGGCGACCGGGCCGGGCGTCGAGGTGGCGATCCACACCTCCGACGCCGGCGTGATCGGGTCGCCGGCCACGAGCAGCGCATGGTTGAGCGCGCCGAGGTCGACGAACACACCCCATGCGCTGGCCGCCCCGGGCAACATCGCCGTCACCGCCGCGAGCCGCACTGCGACCGTTCTTCCGCTCGGCAGGGTGAGGTCGACCTGGTCGCCCACGGTGAGTCCCTGGTGGTCGACGAAGGCCTGCGTCATGAGCGCGGGTACGGGGGCGGCGGATGCCCCACCCACGATCGAGCGGCCCACACTCCTGCTCGACGAGAGCACGGCATCCGCGAGTTCATCGCCGGTGAGCGGCACGGCGGCACTGCTGCCGTCAGGAGCCGAGGTGCCCACCCCCACGAACGACACCGTCAGGGCGTCACCCGGCGACCCCTGCAGGTGCGCATCGACGGCGAGCAGGCTCCAGCCGTCGGTCGACGCCGGCAGGGCGGCCGAGACGGTAGCGGGGCCAGCTGCCAGCGTACTCACGGCGACGTCGCCGAGCCCGATGCGGGTGAGCGACTCTGCGCCGGTGCCGATCCAGGCCGACACGGCGATGCTGCCGGCCCGGTCGCCCGTGGCGCCGGCTGCGGCGACCGTGAGACTGAGTGTCGCAGCGCCCGTCGGCAGCGGGATGCTCGTGCTGCTGCTGCTGCTGCTCGCTTCGCCGGCTGCGCCTGCCGTCGCTCCACCAGCTGTGCCACCCGCACCACTTGCGCCACCTGCGCCACCCGCGCCAGCTGCGCCATCTGCACCATCTGCACCACCTGTCGCTGCGCTATCCGCGCCACCCCCGCCACCCGCGCCGAGCGCCGCCAGCTCGGCGTCTCCGGGCGCACCCACCCCCGTCATGACTGAGCGCACCCGGTCGACGTCGACGGCGAGCAACGATACGGGCTCGGCGCCGATCTGCACCGGGGTCGCCATGACGGGGGCGACGGCATCCACCCCCGGCAGCGCGCCGTAGGCCGCCGTCTGGGCGTAGGGGGAGTCGGTCGAGCTGAAGGCCGGCACCGCGAGCGCGACGCGCACATCGGTGCCGAGCGCAGCCGACTCGCTGAGCCGTTCGGCGTTCTGCCAGGTCGCCGTCAGGCCGGCCACGAGAACGGCCCCGGCGCAGGCAAGGGAAACCACGACGACCACGATCGACAGGCCGCCCCGCGACCGCGACGCCTGCACCGCCGCAAGGAACGCCGCTGCCCGCGACCGTGCAGACAACGCGTTCGCCGCCCAGCGCGCGACACGCGGCCAGACCAGCAGCAGAAGCAGCGACACGGCCACGATCAGCACCACCGACGACGCCGTCGACACCGGGTCGATCGTGGTTCGCCCGTCGGCGGCGGTGGTGAGGGGCGAGCCCGTCGACAGCAGCTGCCAGGTGCACACACCCGCGATCAGCACGACGACAGCCGTAGCCACAGCCGTGAACGCTCCCGGCGTGACGCGTGCGGGCCGCGTACTGCCGAGCCTGGCGTTCGCCGCCGACATGCGCACCGCCACCACGCCGGCCAGCACCACGGCCACGCCCACCACGAGGCCGATCTGGCTACCGGATGCCGCACCCGAGCCGCCCGCCCCGAGAACCCCGCCGGTCTGCAGCAGCCCAAGCACGAGCAGGGCGACCGTGACTCCGACGATGCTGCCGAGGCCGACGGTGACGGCCGCCTCGAGGGCGGCGACCCGGTTCAGCTGCGCTGCCGAAGCCCCCCGCGCCCGCAGCACGGCGGTCTCGGTGAGCCGCGCCACCGACACGAGGGAGCCGAGCTGCCCCAGGCAGATGGCGGCCAACAGGGCGGTGAGCAGCTGCGGAACCACTGTCATCGCCGAGGCGGCAGACTCGGCATCCGCGATGCGGGCGGCGGTGGCGGCGACCCCGCCGTCGACCGTCAGGTTGCCGAGCATGACTGCGGTGGCAGACGAGGAGGCCCGCGACGTGAGGTCGGCTGTGACCGCTTCGGGTCGCGCTGCGACCGAGAGCCGGTCGAGGTCGTCACGGGTGAGCCGGTCGGGCGCCACCACGGCCACCCACGAGGCCGTCACGGCCACCGGGAGCGATCGCAGGTCTGCCTCGCTGACGAGGAACGGCCCGACGGTCGACCCCGAGGCTCCGCTTGCCACCGACGGGTCGCCGAACCACACCGGGTCGCTCGCATGGTTCGCGGTGAAGGTTCCGGTCACCAGCAGCTCGATCGGGTTCGCCGCCGATCCGACGACGAGGTGGTCGCCCACGCCCACCCCCAGCGCGGCGGCCGCCGCAGCCTGAACCGCGACCGCGACCGCGATCGCTTCGCCTGAGGCCGCCGCGGCCGTGGTGCCTGCGGCCTCCGCCAGGCCGGTCGTGTCCGCTGCGCCTGCGCCCGCCGCCAGGCCGGTCGTGCCCGCCGCGCCTGCGTCCACCGCCAGGCCGGTCGTGCCCGCCGAGCCTGCGCTCTCTGCAGACGGCTGTGCGGCATCCGACGGCCACGCGCCCGCGACGAGCGTCGCCCTGCCCTCGAACGAGGCATCGGCCTCGAGAACGGCGTTCAGCGACGGATGCCCGGCGATCGGCAGCGGCTGGCCCCGCAGTGTGCGCGTGGTCGACTCGTCTGCCCCACCGAGCGCCGCAGCCAGCGCCCCGCGAACCGCCGCGTCTTGGGCGCTCGTCGCCGTATCACTGTCGGAGGCCGGGTCACCCGCGGCCGCGCTCACCGCCAGGTCGGCCCGAACGCGCAGGGCCTGTGCTGTGGGCTGCGACTGCGCGAACATCTGGCGTGCTGCCGCCATGGAGGTGTCGTCGAGCAGTGCCGCGGTCAGGCTGAGCATCCCCACGGCGAGAGCACTCACGGCGACGATGCAGAGAAACAATCCCGCCTGCGCGCGCGTGCGAACCCGCCAGAGGCGAAGGCCCCTCACCCAGCCGCCCGCTCAGCGACCAGCCTGGCAGCCCGCCCAGCGACCAGCCCGGCAGCCCGCCCAGCCCGCAGCCCGGCAGCGCACTCAGCGACCAGCCCGGCAGCGCACTCAACCCTCAGCCCGGCAGCACCCGCAGCCGCCGACTCAGCCGCGCGCGGACAGCACACAGAACTCGTTGCCCTCAGGGTCGGCCAGCACCACCCACGACTTCTCGCCCTGGCCGATGTCGACACGGCGAGCGCCGAGCGCAACCAGCCGTTCGACCTCGGCGGCCTGGTCGTCGGGAACGAAGTCGAGGTGCAGCCGGTTCTTGATCGTCTTCGGCTCGGGCACGTTCAGAAACAGCAGCGTCGGGTGCGACCCGTCGGCCTGTTGCAGCTCGAGCTCGCCGTCGTACTCCCCGACGATCGGCCAGCCGAGCGCCTCGGCCCACCAGTGCCCCAGGGCACTGAAGTCGTGGCAATCGACGACGATTTCTTCAAGGTGCAGAACCATGCTCATAGGTTACGCAGTCGAGCGCTCCTTCTGCACCCGACCCGCGCGCCGGCTACGCCGAGTGAGCACCAGCCCACTCGCACACGCCAGCAATGCGGCCACCGCCGCCACCGCCAGGGGAACGAACGCCGGGTCGTCAGCGGGCATGTCGAGCGTCGCCCACACGAACAGGATGATCGTGGCGAGCGTCGCTCCGGGCGCCAACCACCACACCAGATCCCGCACGGGCCCCGCGTCGAACGCCTGGCGCCGCCGCTGTGCTCCCACCACCGTGCCGAGCACCCCGAACACGAACCCGAGCGCTCCCAGCGAGAGGATCACGATCGTCGGCAGCGCCCCCTCCACCTCGACCGCCTGCAGTGCCTGCGCCGAGGGCCCGGCGAAGGTTTCGGCCGGGAAGTCGGCGCTCGCGCCCACATCATCGACGGTGACGTCGAACGGCCAGCTGCCGTACGGGTTCTGCGCGAGGTCGAGCACGTGGCGCTGGGTGCCCCCGCCCGCGTCGCTCGACTCGGTGGCGCCGTCGTCGTCGCCCGATGCGCCACCGCCCGCGCCCGCTGTGGTGCCGGTCGGAGTGCCGGTCGCCTCGCCCGCCGAGGTGGCGGTCGCCGCGTCGGTGGCGGTGCCGGCCGCAGGGCTCGCCGCCGCAGCCTCGAGACTGCCGAACGGCACCACAGACGCAGTCCAGTCGCGTGCGCTGTCGCTGTCGGTGTCGAGCGAGATCCACCCCGCCCGCGTGGCCAGACCGGCGAGCTCGTCTGACAGCACGAATTCCATGCGCAGCGGCTTCGGTGCCGGGTCGTCGCCCCACTGGGAGTCGTACTGCCAGCCGTCGAGCAACGCGGCCCACCGCACCCGGTCGACCGTGCCGCCGCCGACACCCGCGCTGCCGTTTCCCGCGCCGTCACCGGCATTCGCATCGTCGCCCGAATGCGTGCCACCGCCGGCACCCGACGACGCCGCAGCCGCCACCGCCGCCGACTCGAGCGAGTACGACACGACCACCGCATGGCTGCCCGTCACCACGTCGGCGAGCTCTGTGCGCATGAGCTGCGTCGCCGACCCCTGCTGCTCCGGCTGCTGCTCCACCGCGAACGGCACCGCCGCCCCGTCGAGCGTCACAGAGGTCACCACCAGTCCGAGGTTCTGGCCGTTCAGCTCGCTCGGCCACTGCTGCGCGAACTGCGGCACCTGCGACGAGTCGTCAGAGAACGAGACCGTCAGCGTCTCGGTGACGTCGACTTTCGCGTGCCGGTCTGCCGTGCGGATGAGGGTGGCCACGGCATCCATCGACTGCACCTTCGTATCGAGGGTGCCGGCGACGTCGCCCGAATACGCGATGTAGTCGTTCGAGCGTGCAGACGGGTCGGGCAGCAGCGCCGCCGCGGCGATTGCCCCCGCCACGAACACGATCGCCAACGCCCGGATGAGCAGCCGCGGCCAGGTCAGGAACGACCCGGTGCGCCATCTCGTCGAGGCCCCCGGTTCGCCGAGCTCGGTCTCGATGAGAGCGACCGTCTTCTCGCCGGCATCCCGGGCCGGTGCCAGCAGCACGGCGTAGGGCAGCACGCGCTCGCTGGCGACGCCCCGGTCGAGCAGCTGCGTGCGCTCGGCGTTGGCCCCGATGCCCTGCAGGTACTGCTTCACGAGCGCTCCGCGGCGGGTGAGCGGCCGTGCCGTCAGGGCGATGGTCAGCACGACGGCGGCGATCACGGTCGACACGATGACGAACGCGACCGGCCACCACACCACGGCGAGCTTCGCCTGGTGTGACAGCTGCCGCACGAGCCCCCACTGCACGAGCGTCAGGGCAATGGATGCCGCAATGAAGAAGTCACGAACGAACCCCCGCGGCACCCGTCGCAGCCCCTGCGCCTGCTGTGCCCGGCGCTCGGGCGCGGTGAGGTAGCGCGACAGCGCTCTCGGCCGGTCGCCGATGCGCCCGGTGCGCCGCGCCACCTTCGCGGCGGCCACGAGCCGGTCGTGCCTGCGGCCGGCCGCGGCACCCGAGGCGCGCTTGGGGCGCGCTCCGTGCGTGCCTTCGGAGCCGCGCGTGCCGCCCACGCCACGCGTGCCACCCATGCCACGCGTGCCGCCGGCCCCCGTCGAGTCGGCCGAACCCGTGCCCGCGCCGAGCCCGCCCGAGCCGGCCTGCGCGTCTGCGAGCGCCCCGGCGAGCTCGAACGCCTGCGCCGACCGGATGATCTGCGCCGCCATGCGCGCCGTGACGTCTTTCGGCGGGTCGAACTGCGCCACGAACCACGGCCGCCCCCGCGCGTCGCTCCACGCCACCGCGCGGGCCGCCAGCGCCAGCAGCAGCGCGCCGGCGAGCAGCGCGAGCGGAGCCAACGGCCCCCACACCTGAACCCAGTACAGTGCCGTGGGCGCCGGCATCGTGAAGGTGCCGGGCTCGAAGCTCAGCGTGAACCACGCCTCCGCGTGCGGCGGAATGTTCTGGTCGTTCGTGAACCGGTACGTGACGTCGTCGGAGTTCGACGCATCCGCCCCCGCGGCGCCCGCCCCGGCGGCGCCCGCGCCTGCGGCTCCGGTGCCGGACCCTGCCGGCTCCGGGCTCAGCCACTCGCCCGAGCTGAGCAGCGTCCACGCGAGGCTGCCACGCGGCTGCCGCACCAGCCGGTCGTTCAGCTCCTTCGGTATGGTCACCCGAACGTCGAGCCCGGCCAGGCCCTGCGGCCACGACGGCCCGAACACGTTCCATTCGAGCAGGTCGACGTTCCGCCCCGTCGCGTCGTCGGTGGTCGAGTAGGCGAGGTTAGCCAGGTCGTACTGCAGCACGAACTGGTGGTCGCCGCTCAGCCGCCTGGGGCCGTCGATCGTGAGCGTCTGCTGGTCGGCCGTCTGCGTGCTCCCGACCTCGACACTCGCCCCGTCGATCGTCGCCGCGATGTTCGACGGATGCAGCGCATGCGACTGGTACTGCGTCGCGAGCACGCGCTGGATGCCCGACTCATCGGTGCCGGCCGGAAGGTTCGCACTGATGTTCTCTGTCACGTGCGCCGTCAGCGCCCCCTGGGGCGTACGTGTGATCTGGTAGTCGACCGCGAACTCGCGGGCGATCCACCGGTCGGTGACGGTCGAGGCCGACTGGGTGATGTCATCGAGGGTGAGCGGCGGATTGATGATCGGCCCGACCAGCAGAATCACTCCGCCGAGTGCCACCAGCCCCCAGAAGAACCGCAGCCCGAATCGCAGGCCGCGGCCGCCGTGCGACCGCAGCCACGCCTCGAGGTCGAGCAGCCACCGTGAGAGCACCACCCACAGCCGGGAGTGGTGCGGTGCCGGCGCCGGTATGCGCTCTGACGCTTCGGCCTCTGCCCGGTAGTAGCCGGCATCGGTGGGGGAGTCGTGGTCGTCGTCGCCCGTGCCCTCACCGGTGCCGTCGCCCGTGCCGTTCGGATCGTGCGGAGGATCGGCGGTCACAGCACGAGCTTACCCAACCCGGCACGACCCATCGAAGCCGCCGACGCGCAGCCTCCGAGAACGCCGTGGCCGGGAATCTTCGCCGTCGCCGGCCGGTTCGACCCACCATGACCACAACCGACTCCGCCGCGGGCACCGACGTGCTCACCCAGACCCTTCTCGACGACGCCGACCCCGCCGAACTGTTCACGCCGTTCCACTCGGGCGCCCTCACGCTGTCGAACCGGTTCGTCATGGCGCCGATGACCCGCGCCCAGTCGCCGAACGGCGTGCCGGGCGACGACGTGGCGCAGTACTACGCGCGCAGGGCACCGCACCTCGGGCTGATCGTCACCGAGGGCACGTACATCGATCATCCGTCTGCCGGCTCGAGCGACCGTGTTCCCACCTTCTACGGCGACGACGCGCTCGCCGGCTGGACGAGGGTGGTCGACGCCGTGCACGCGGTCGGCGGCCGCATCTTTCCGCAGCTCTGGCATCTCGGTGTCACCCGCTCAGAGAACGCGCCGCTGAACCCCGACGCCCCCATCGTGAGCCCGTCGGGCCTCTCGGCGAACGGCAACCCGCGTGGCGAGACGGCCACTGCGAAAGACATCGACGACATCGTCGCGTCGTTCGTTCGGGCGGCAGTGGATGCCCAGCGGCTCGGCTTCGACGGCGTCGAGCTGCACGGGGCACACGGCTACCTGCTCGACCAGTTCTTCTGGTCGGCTACGAACCGCCGCTCAGACCGGTTCGGTGGCGAGACCTCGGGCCGAACACGGCTTGCGGCCGAGGTGGTCGAGGCGATCCGCGCCGAGGTCGGCCCCGACTACCCGATCGACTTTCGGTTCTCGCAGTGGAAGGGCGGCCACTACGACGCCCGCATCGCCGACACGGCGGCCGAGCTCGACGAGATCCTCACTCCGCTGGTCGACGCCGGTGTGACGCTGCTGCACGCCTCGACCCGCCGCTACTGGCTGCCCGAGTTCGACGGCTCCGACCGCACGCTCGCCGGCTGGACCAAGCACCTCACCGGCCTGCCCACCATCGCCCTCGGCTCCATCGGCGTTCCCGGCGCCTTCATGGACTCCTCCAACGAGGCGCAGCCGACGCTGTCGATGGCCCCGCTCGTCGAGCTGTTCGAGCGCGGTGAGTTCGACCTCGTCGCCCTCGGCCGCTCGGTTCTCTCCGACCCCGAGTTCACCCGAAAGCTGCGCGAGAACCGCCTCGCCGACATCCGCGCCTACGCCAAGGAGCACGAGACGACCCTCTACTGACTCTCGGTCGCTCTCCGGCCGTCGTCGCTCTGCCGTCGTCGCTCTGCAGCCGCCGCTCTGCAGCCGCACCTCACCGTGGCCGACGGCGGCCGGGCAGCAGGTCAGACGAGAATCTGGGAGAGGTCGTAGGCGACCGGGAGGTCGAGCTGCTCGAAGGTGCACGAGCGCGGATCGCGATCGGGGCGCCAGCGGTCGAACTGCACCGTGTGCCTGAACCGCGACCCCTCCATCTGGTCGTAGCGCACCTCGACGACCTTCTCGGGCCGCAGCTTCACGAACGAGACGTCTTTCGATCCCGAGAACCGGCTGCGGTCGGTCTCGCCCTTCACGGCGTCGCCCGCGTCGTCGCGCTCGACGTACGGCTCGAGTTCGTCGATCAGCTCGAGTCGTCGCGCGTTGCTGAACGCCGACGCCCCGCCCACCCCGCGCAGCTCGCCGTCGGTGTCGTAGAGCCCGAGCAGCAGCGAGCCCACGCCCTGGCCGCTGGTGTGCATCCGGTAGCCCAGCACCACGGCGTCGGCCGTGCGGTGGTGCTTCGTCTTCAGCATGACGCGCTTGTTGGGCGCGTACGCCGCCGCGAGCGGCTTGGCGACCACTCCGTCAAGGCCCGCGCCCTCGAACTCGGTCAGCCACCGCCTCGCCAGGTCGACGTCGGTCGTGCGCTGGCTGAGGTAGAGGGGATGCCCGACCCCCGCCATCAGCGCCTCGAGTGCGTCTCGGCGCTCGCCGAACGGGCGCTCGAGCAGGCTCTCGTCGCCCACTCCGAGCAGGTCGAACGCGACGAACATCGCGGGAGTCTCGGCGGCGAGCTTCGTGACCCGGCTCGCGGCGGGGTGGATGCGCTGGCTCAGCGCCTCCCAGTCGAGCCGGGCGCTGCCGGTGTCGCCGCGCTGCACCACGATCTCGCCGTCGAGCACGCAGGGCCCCGGCAGCAGCCGCGCGAAGGCGTCGACCAGCTCGGGAAAGTAGCGCGTGAGCATCTTCGAGCCGCGGCTGCCGATCTCGACCGATCCAGAGTCGGCCGTGCCCGTGCTGCCCGCGCCCGAGTCGTCGTCGGCCGCGTCACTTGCGCCGCCGTCGAAGTAGACGATGGCGCGAAAGCCGTCCCATTTGGGCTCGTAGCTGAGCCCCCCGGCCACCGAGTCGGGCAGTGGAACGGCGTCGACGGCCTTGGCGAGCATGGGCGCGATGGGCTGTGAGGCGGTGGGGAGCATGCTTCGATCATCCCGCAGCATGGCTGTTTCGCCCAGTGGCTGCTCGTACAATCGTTGAGGCGACCGGAAACCCGTACGGTCGCCGCTGCGTGATGCGAGAGGTCTGACGACGAATGGCTAGTGGGGCTGCAACCAAGTGCCCGATCTGTGGGCGCGCTGTCGGAGTGGGGCTGGTGTCGCAGACGCTGATTCAGCACGAGAACAAGAACGGCGAGCGCTGCGAGGGCACCGGCATGGCTCCGGTCGTGCGGGCCGAGCCCGCGTCGCGGGGCGGTGCGCGATCGGGCGGCTCGGGGGGCAGCGGCATGTCGAGCCGGTCGGGCGCGGCGGGTTCGGGCGGTGCGGCAGGGTCGTCGTCGCGTTCGGCGTCGGGGCGGGCATCCGCATCGGCCTCGCCGGCCGTCAAACGCGGTGTCACGGTGCGCCGGGTCGAGGTCGACCAGAACCGTCTGCGCGAACGCGAGGAGAAGCAGGAGCGCCTGCGTCTCGAACGGGAGGCACGGGCGCGTGCGCGCAACGAGTTCTATCAGGTCGAGGTGAGCGTGCCGATCGACGACGAGGCCGAGAGCGTGCCGCTAGACGAGCCCGAGACCAGCGTCGAGCCCCCGCACGCAGACGAGGCCGAGACCAGCGTCGAGCCCGCCCCTGCAGACGAGCCCGACACGGCCTGAGCACCACACCCACGGTCGTAGAGTGAAGCCATGAGACTCGGCATCCACTTCATGAACTTCACGCTTCCGGGCGGCGCCGCTGCGCTCGCCCCCACCCTGGCCAAGACGGCGGAGGCGGCCGACCAGGGTGGTGCCTCGCTCTTCACCCTGATGGACCACTACTTTCAGATGGAGCAGTTCGCCACCTCGTACGACCCGATGCTCGAGGGGTACACCTCGCTCGGCTACGTCGCCGCGAAGACGTCGAACGTGCGGCTCGGGCTGCTCGTCACCGGCGTGACCTACCGGCACCCGGGGCTGCTCGCCAAGATCGTCACCACGCTCGACGTGCTCTCGGAGGGCCGCGCGGTTCTCGGCATCGGTGCCGCCTGGTATGAGCGCGAGCACCTCGGCCTCGGCGTGCCCTACCCCGCGCTGGGTGAGCGGTTCGGGCGACTGGAGGAGACCATCCAGATCTGCCGCCAGATGTGGAGCGACGACGACGGGTCGTACGACGGCGAGTACTACCACCTCGCCGAGACGATCAACTCGCCGCAGCCGATTCAGAAGCCCGGCCCGCCGGTGCTCATCGGCGGTGGCGGCGAGAAGAAGACGCTGAAGCTGGTCGCCCAGTACGGCGATGCCTGCAACCTGTTCGCCACCGACGTGGCGGGTATCACGCACAAGCTCGACGTGCTGAAAGCGCACTGCGACGAGGTGGGTCGCGACTACTCCACCATCGAGAAGACACTGCTGGTGAACAACACCCTGTTCGCCGACACCGACGCCTTTCTGTCGTCGATGGAGGAGTACGCGGCCATCGGCATCGACCTGGTGTCGACGGCCGTGCCCGCCCCTGACCCGGCGGGCTGGGTGGCCGAGATGACCGAGCGCATCGTGCCGCGGTTGTCGCAGGTCTGAGTCGGCGGCGTTCTGCTGCGGGCGCGGTGAGCGGGCCGGTGCTGCCCACCCAGTGAGCGGCCGGTGCTGCCGACCCGCTGAGATAGGGCATCTGCCTCATGCCGCCCCCCTGCCTTAGGGCGCATCGTCAGGGTTGTCAGACAGAGACCACTCAGACGAAAGGCATCCTGATGCAGTACTCAGCAGAATCGTTCCTGCAGCTCCACCACGTCAGCGAAGACGAGTTCATGCGTGAACTCGAGTACCGCCGGCTCGTGCGTGAGCGCATCGACGAGCGTCGTGCGGCCGGCCGCGAACCCGGCCACGGCCGGCACTTCTTCTGGTCGCACGACTGAGCCGCGGGGCACCGGGCCGTGTCGGCCGTCGAGGCACCGGATGCCCTCCCCACTGTCATCCGCTCGTGGCACGATGAGGGCATGCCGATGGTGACCAGTGAGCTGCTCGTGGGTCGAGAGAACGACCTCGAGCAGCTCACTGCTGCGCTCGACGAGGTGCTGGCCGGTTCGACGCGTACCGTGCTGCTCGGGGGCGAGGCGGGTATCGGCAAGACGCGCCTGGTCGACGAGTTCCTGCGTGGCGCGACCGGCGACGGCGCGGGGCTCACGGAGGTCGACGGTTCGGGCGCGGCGGGCGGGTATCGCGCCGCAGCCGGTTCGCGCGCAGCGGGCGGGTCTCGCGCCGCAGCCGGTTCGCGCGCCCCAGGCGTGTCTGGCGCGGCAGACCGGTCGGGTAGCCCCGGCGCTCGCAGCGCTGTGCGGCTGCCGCGACCCCTCGTCGCACGCGGCCAGTGCATCGACCTCGACCGAGACGCTCCGCCCTACGCGCCGCTCGTCTCGGTACTGCGGACGCTGCTCACCCAGCTCGGCCCCGACCGGGTCATCGCGGCCTCGGGCAGCGGCCGCAACGCCCTGACGGTGCTGCTGCCTGAGCTGTCTGACGAGGCCGACCCCGCGCCCACCTCGCGCCGCGACGGCGCCGAGCGGCTGTTCGAGGCGGTGGCGGCGGTCATCGAGGGCGTGGCGTGCGGCGTCGACACGGTCGCAGCCGGCAGCCGTGCTCGCGCCGGCTCGACAGGCGGCGAGGGCATGCCCGGCGACGGTCTCGCGGGCGACGGCCGGGGCGTCGAGGGCGTGCACGGCGACGGTCTCGCGGGCGACGGCCGGGGCGGGCATCCGCTCATCGTGATCGTCGAAGACGTGCACTGGGCCGACCAGGCCACGCTGCAGGTGCTGCGGTTTCTCGTGCGCATTCTCGAGAACGCGCCGGTGCTGTTCGTGTTCACCTACCGCAGCGACGAGGTCGGTCGAGGCAGCGGACTGCACGCCTGGCTGCCCGAACTCGATCGCAATCGCCGGGTGGTTCGGCGGGAGCTGTCGCGGCTCACCCGGCGGCAGGTGCGCGAGCTGGCGGCCGACATCCACGGCTCGGCGCTCGACGCGCGCGACGCCGACGTGATCTTCGAGCGCACCGATGGCGTGCCGTTCTTCGTCGAAGAGCTGGTCGGCTGCGAGACGTTCGTCGGTGCCGACAGCTTTCCCGAGACCCTGCGTGGCATTCTGCTCGCCCGCTACGAGCTGCTCGGTGACGGCGCCCAGCGCCTGGTGCGGCTCATCGCTGCCGGGGGAGTGCGCGTCGACCACGAGCTGCTCGCCGCCGTCTGCGACACCGAGGCCGACGCGCTCGACGCCGCCGTTCGCGAGGCCATGGCCGCCGGCGTGCTGGTCGTCGACGACACGTCGTACGCCTTTCGTCACGCGCTGGTGCGCGAGGCCGTGCACGAGCAGCTGCTGCCGGGTGAGCGGGTGCGGTTCCACACCCGCTACGCCGAGGCGCTGTCGACCTCGGCAGACCCGGGCGCCGCCAGCTCCATGTCGTACCACTGGATGCTCGCGCACAACTGGTCGCAGGCCTTCGCCTCGTCGCTCGCCGCCTTCCGCGAGGCGCGCGGCTCGTACGCGTACCTCGCCGCCGCAAGCATGGGGGAGCGGGCGCTCGAGCTCTGGTGCGAGGTGCCCTCGGCCGAAGAGGTCGCGGGCTGCAGCCGGGTCGAGCTGCTCGCAGAGACGTCGTACATCCTGCGCAACGCCGGCGAGAGCGAACGCGCGATCGCGCTGATCGACGAGGCACTCGCAGAGTCACCGCCGGGCGAGCATCCCGAGCAGTACGCACGCATGCTGCGCGACAAGGCGTCGTACCTGGCGAACGTCGGGCAGGTCGGCTCGATCGCGCTGCTGCGCGAGGCGCTCGACGTCATCCATCTTCGGCCGCGCAGCGTGCTGCGGGCCAATATCCTCGGCGAGCTGGCCGCGCGGCTGATGCTCGAGGCGCGCTTCGACGAGGCGATCACGACGGCCGACCGGGCCTTCGCCGAGGCCTCGGCCGTGGAGTCGTCGGCTCGTATGTCGGTGGCGGCGAACATCCGCGGCATCTCGAAGTTCGGCTCGGGCCAGATCGACGATGGTCTGGCCGACCTCGAGCTCGCCGGCCGTCTGGCGATCGGCAACGACTCGGCGCGGCTGCGGTTCTCGGTGAACCAGTCAGACGCGTTCACGCTGCTGGGGCGCTTCGACGACGCCATCGCGACCGCCGAGGAGGGCGCCGAACGCGCGCGGGAGCGCGGCGTAGAACGCACGTCGGGCATCATGCTGGTGTCGAACGTGATCGGCCCGCTGTTCTCGCTCGGCCAGAGCGCCAAGGCCGACGACCTGCTCGACCGTGCCCTCGAACTCGACCCGCCCATCGGTTTCAGCGCCCACCTGCAGCGCCTCAAGCTGCAGTCGGTGCTGTGGTCGGGCGACACGGCCGAGGCCGAGCGCCTGCTGCGGGCCTGGCGGTCGGGCCTGCGGCTGCAGCTGCGTATCGACGCCCAATCGCGGCTCGGGTTCGCGCTCGTCGCCGGCGAGATCGCCCTGGCCCGCGGCGACGTGCGCCAGGCCTGGGCCGAGGTGTCGGCGCTGCTGGCCCCCGAGCACCGCTCGTTCCCGGCCTACGATCTCCCCCTGCTCGCCGCGGCCGCCCACGTGCTGGCGACCGCCCGCACCACGGGCCTGCAGCTGGCCCCGCCGGCGTCGAGTGCCTCGGGCGGGGGCGGAGCGATGTCGACGAGCGCCTCGGGCGGGGCCGAAGCGATGTCGGCGAGCGCCTCGGGCAGGTTGATCGAAGCGGCACTGCGCCGCGTGCTCGCCGACTCGGCGGCGTGGCCCACGGCCGGCGCGTTCGCTGCGCTGTTCGAGGCCGAGCTCGGCGGGGTGCGCGGCACCGGCACAGATGCACAGCTCTGGCTGGCTGCGGTCGCGGAGTGTGAGGCGCCCACCACGCCCGCGCAACTGCGGCCCTACGCGATGGCCCGCGCGGCCGAGGCCTTCGCCAACGCCGCCGACCGGGCATCCGCCCGCGAATGGTCAGCCAGAGCGCGCGCCGCCGCCGGGCCCATCGGGCTCGGCATCGTCGTCGACCGCGTCACCGAGCTCGAGCGTCGTGTCGGCGTGATCGCCAGCGCGTCGAGCGCTGCGTCGAGCACGACTTCTGGTGCCGCCGCCGGCACGACCGGCGCGACTCTCCTGGCTGGTGCGACCGCTCAAACCGGCAGGAGCGGTGTGACCGGTACCACCGCTCCGACCGGCGGGAGCGACGCGAGGGGGGCTGTCGCCGATGCGGGCTCGGCCGAGGCGCTGCTCACCGACCGCGAACGCCAGGTGCTCGACCTCGTCGAGCAGGGCCTCAGCAACCGCCAGATCGCCGACCAACTCTTCATCAGCGTCAAGACCGCCAGCGTGCACGTCTCGAACATTCTGCGCAAGACCGGCGCGACCACTCGCACCGAGGCGGCCCACTGGGCCCGCAGCCCCAGCTGACTCCAGCACCCGCCCCGCCGGCCGCCCAGCACTGAGGCGCCTTAGACGGCCAGACGGATGCCCGCCGCATCGGCCTGCAACATACGTCGATCGCCCGATTCACCCCGCCCGCCTCACAGACGAGTCTCTTCACATCGGCGCAGACCGCGCCGACAGACACCACCGAAGCAGACCCCGGAGGCCCTCATGCTCTTCCTCATCTTCATTCTCGTTCTTGCCGCGGCCGCGATCGTCGCCACCTTCGTCGAGGTGCGCACCGACGGCTATCGCCCGGTCGCCACCCGCCCTGGCACCCCGACCGACGACCGTCGCCGCTGAGGCCTCTGGCGGCCGGGCACCCGGGTGGCTAGCCTGATGACGGGGCGCAGCCACCCATGCCCCACCCGCCCCACCAAGGAGTCCCGATGCAAGCGATCAGCCCTTTTCTCTGGTTCGACACCCAGGCCGAAGAGGCGGCGAACTTCTACGTCGGCATCTTTCCCAACTCGAGCATCCAGAGCGTCTCTCGGTACCCTGAGGGCTCACCGTCACCCGGTAGCCCGCTCGGCGTCAGCTTCACCCTCGACGGTCTCGAGTTCCAGGCGCTGAACGCGGGCCCGCAGTTCCACTTCACCGAAGCCATCTCGTTCTTCGTGCAGGCCGAGACGCAGGAGAAGATCGACTACCTCTGGAACGCCCTCACCGCCGACGGCGGCGAAGAGAGCATGTGCGGCTGGCTGAAAGACCGGTTCGGACTGTCGTGGCAGATCGTTCCCCCGGTGCTCGGCGAGCTGCTCTCCGACCCCGACCCCGACCGGGCGTCGCGCACGATGCAGGCCATGCTGCAGATGAAGAAACTCGACATCGCCGGCCTGCAGGCCGCGGCAGACGGGAAGGCCTGACCCGTGGCATCCGCGATCGACATTCTCACCGACTCGTTCGAGCGTGTCTCCGGGTCACTGCACCGCGTGCTCGACGGCCTCGACGACGACCAGCTCACCGGCCGAATCGACCCCGAGGCGAACACCATCGGGTGGCTCGTCTGGCATCTCACGCGGGGTCAGGATGCCCAGATCAGCGATGTCGCCGGCACCCCGCAGCTCTGGCTCGAAGACGGCTGGGTCGACCGCTTCGACCTGCCCTTCGCGGCGAACGCCACCGGATACGCCCAATCGGCCGACGAGGTCGGCCAGGTCGCCGGCGTCTCGGCGACGTTGCTCGCCGACTACTTCGACGCGGTTCACGCCCGCACCCTGGCGTACATCGCCTCACTGAGCGACGGCGACCTCGATCGTGTGGTCGACACGAACTGGGATCCACCGGTCACGCTCGCCGCACGGCTCGTCAGCGTCGTGAACGACGACGTGCAGCATGTGGGCCAGGCGGCGTTCGTCAAGGGTGTGCTCGCACGTTCGCAGAAGTGATCTCCGGGCATCCGATCGGCGTAGCCTGAGAAGTACGGTCGCCCTTGTGGCGGCCGAATCTGTGGTCTGCGAAGGGAATGCACATGAAGGTCTGGTTCATCACTGGTACGTCTCGCGGCTTCGGCCGTGAATGGGCCGAAGCGGCTCTCGAGCGGGGTGACAAGGTCGCCGCGACCGCGCGCAACACCGACACGCTGAGCGACCTGGTCGAGAAGTACGGCGACGCGATTCTGCCCATCGAGCTCGACGTCACCGACCACGACGCAGCGTTCGCGGCGGTCGCGAACGCTCACGAGAAGTTCGGCCGGCTCGACGTGATCATCAACAACGCCGGCTACGGCCACTTCGGCTTCATCGAAGAGATCACCGAGCAGGAAGCGCGAGCCCAGATCGAGACGAACCTGTTCGGAGCGCTGTGGGTGACGCAGGCGGCCCTGCCGCTGCTGCGCGAGCAGGGCGGCGGCCACATCATCCAGGTGTCGTCGATCGGCGGCATCTCTGCCTTCCCGCTCGTGGGCATCTACCACGCGTCGAAGTGGGCGCTGGAAGGGTTCTCGCAGGCACTCGCGCAGGAGGTGGCGGGGTTCGGCATCCACATCACTCTCATCGAGCCCGGTGGATTCGACACCGACTGGAGCGGTTCGTCGTCGTCGCGGTCGGAGGAGCTGCCCGCCTACGCCGAGACCCACAAGGCGGTCGCCGAGGCGCGCAAGACCCGAACGGGCAACCCCGGCGACCCGGCCGCCAGCGCGGGGGTGGTGCTCAAGCTGGTCGACCTCGATGAGCCGCCGCTGCGCATCTTCTTCGGAACCAGCCCGATCACCATCGCGAAGGCCGACTATGCCGGTCGCATCGAGACCTGGGAACAGTACAACGATTGGTCGGTCGAAGCCCAAGGCTGACGCTCGTGTCTCGGTGATCGCGCTCTGATCAGCGGCCGCTCAGTGGCCCGAGCAGTCGACCCCGCTCTGCGGCTGGGGTGAGAGCACGTCGATCACCGAGACAGACCACCAGGTGTGTATGTCGTTGCACAGCTGAATCGACGTGATGTCGCCGGCCGAGATGAACTGTGCCGCGCCTGACGGGTCGGGCACGAACATGCCGCGCGCGCCCTGCAACAGCACGAAGCCGGGTTCAGGGTCGGAGCCATTGATCGACACCAGCTCGAGTGGTGCGAACCGAATCGGCTGGGTGAGCAACGTCAGACCAAACAGAGCGATGAAGCCGATCACACCGGCGAACGCGAGGCGGCTGACCGACTTCGTGCGCGGCTCGCGAATCTGCGCCGAGCGGTGGTTCCAGTCGTCGGCGATGTCGGCGAGAACCCTCGGCTCGGGCGGGGGCTCGATCGCCTGCTCGGCTGCGCTGACCGGCGGTGCCGTGGCGGGGGCGATGATTCTCAGCATGGCGCGCCCCTCGGCCCACAGCAGGTGCAGGCCGCTGTCGACCGGCGGTTCGGGGGTGAGCAGCACGTCGGTGACATTCGCCCGGGTCACCTGCACGGGTGGCTGCCGCCTGCTGCGCAGAACGACGATGCTGATCACGATGAATACCACGATCAGGGCGACGATGATCAGCCACGGCGTCGTGTATGCCAGCACCACGGTGAGCAGAACGAGGGCGGCTGACCCGACGATGCGCGTCCATCGGTTGTAGTCGCGGTCGAAGACCAGCGGCATCAGAACGACCATCACGCCCAGGATGATGTACACGACCACGTTGAGCAGCACGATGACGGCGATGGCCCCGAACGTCAGGTTCTGCGTGACCGCCACGGCGAGCCCCACGTCACCGCGCACTTGCACGAACAGATTGATCGTGATCACCAGCAGACTGATCATCGACAGTCGCGCGAGCGCATGCCGAATGAAGGTGTCTCGCACCTGGGCGTGCCCCTGCGCCTCCGTGGCGAGGTCTCGGTTGCCGCTCTTGCGGGCACCCCACCGCCGTCGCCCCGAATCGTGCTGCATCTGGCCCCCTCTGCCGACGACGCACCCCCCCGGCGGATGCCCGTGGCTCAACGGTAGGGCATGACGCCGCTGCGGGCCATCACCCAGCAGGCGATCGGCGGCAGTCCCGGCCGAGCGCTTCAACGTGGCGCCGCGAAACACAACCCCTGTCGTCACCGAGCGTCGCGTCCTAGCGTTGTTCTCATGACAGACATGCTCGGTGCAAGCTCCGACGAACCCACCAACCCCGCCTCGAAAGACCCCTCCGACTGGGTCACCGGCGACGAGCCGATGACCGCGGCCCAGCGCAGCTACCTCGACACGCTCGCCCGTGAGGCCGGCGAGGAGATTCCCGCCGATATCACCAAGGCAGAGGCGTCGGAGCAGATCGATCGCCTGCAGGAGAAGACGGGCCGCGGGCAGTCCTCCTGACCTGCCTTTGCGGCTGACGTGCTGTCGTCGCTGACCTGCTCTCGCGGCTGACCTGCTCGCGAAGTTGAGCTGCTGTCGTCGCTGACCGGGCCTCGGGGCTCACCCGATCCCGACGCGGCCCCGCTCTAGTGGTCGGCGTCGAGCTCGGCGAGCAGCCGCTCCACGCGCGATCTGATGTCGTCGCGAATGGGTCGCACCTCGTCGAGCGGCTTTCCGGCGGGGTCGGTCAACGACCAGTCTTCGTAGCGTCTGCCGGGAAACACCGGGCAGGCGTCGCCGCAACCCATCGTGATGACCACGTCAGAGGCCCGAACATCCGCAGATTTCAGGATGCTCGGAACCTCGTCTGCGATGTCGATGCCCTCCTCGGCCATCGCTGCCACGGCCGTCGGGTTGAGCGCAACGCCCGGTTCGGAGCCGCCCGACAGCACGCGCACGCGACCTCCGCTCAGCTGCCGCATGTACCCCGCGGCCATCTGCGAGCGACCGGCGTTGTGTACGCAGACGAACAGCACGGTGGGGGAGTCGCTCATCGAGTCTCTTTCTCAGCAGCAGTCAGCTGCGCAGCCGGCAAGACACTCCGGCGGGCACACGGACGGGTCGCAACAATCATCCATCACAGATCTCCTCTCAACATCGACGGCTGTCGATGCAGACAGTCTGCGATTAAACATCGACGCCTGTCAATGTTTGTGGCATCATCGGTGCATGCCCACCGCCCAGCTCATCCCGCTGCGCGACCTCCAGTCGTGCTGCGCTCCGCTCACCCGGGCCGCCATCTCGCAGCAGAACGCCGAATCGCTGGCACGGTCGCTGAAGGCGCTGGCCGACCCGGCCCGCCTCCGCCTGCTCTCGATGGTCGCCGCCCACGAAGACAGTGAGGCGTGTGTCTGCGACCTCACCGACCCCCTCGGTCTGTCGCAGCCCACCGTCTCGCATCACCTCAAGGTGCTGGTCGACGCCGGCTACCTCTCGGTCACAAAGCGCGGCACCTGGCACTACTACCGCCTCGTCGAAGGCGCTCTCTCCTCGGCCGCCAACCTGCTCGCCGCCGTCTGACCGACCCGTCACGCAGGGCTGAACCACCGCTCCAGGGCCGGCCGTAGCCCGGCGCTCGTCTCCGACCCGACCCACGCCACGTAGCCGTCGGGCCGGATGAGCACACCGCTCGGCGCGTCGACCACGCCGACCTCCGGCAACTCCCACACGCCGTCGTACCGTGCCTGTACCGTGCGCACACGGTCGGCCCAGGGCAGCACCGCGTCGTCTGGCACCGTGGCTTTGAAGTCGAGCAGCACCGGACGCGCCTCGTGCAGCAGCTCGAAGGTCTGCACGGCGTCGCCCTCGACGAGCAGCGGTAGATCGGGCATCCGTCGCCCCACCAGCGGATGCTCGCCCCGACCGTCGCCGACCCACCCGGCCGCGCCCCCATCGGCCGGCCCGGCACCACCCCCGAAGTCGTAGCGCACCCCGAGGCCCGAGAGCCGCGCCCCGAAGCGCCGGCGTGCCGCGTCGAGCGACAGCAACTCAGAGACCGCCTCGGCCACGGCCACCGACCGCTCATCCGACCGCCGCAGCCCCACCTGCGCCAGCGTGTCGCGCAGAACCTGCGCCGCCACCGGCCGCCGCTCGGCCTCGTAAGTGTCGAGCAGTGCCGCCGGCGAGATTCCGCGAACCACCTGCGCCAGTTTCCAGCCCACATTCGTGGCGTCCTGCACCCCGATATTGAGCCCCTGCCCGCCCGCCGGGTAGTGCACGTGCGCCGCGTCGCCGGCGATCAGGATGCGCCCCACCCGGTACGCTCCCGCCTGCCGCGCGGCGTCGGTGAACCGGGAGATCCAGGTGGGGGAGTGCACCCCGAAATCGGTTCCCCACACCGCGGTCATCGCCGCGCTGAGATCGCCCAGCGTCGGCTCGGCCGCGCCCTGCTTCAGCTCGCTCTCGGTCACCACCACGCGGATGGTCTCGGAATCGCCGCCGATGCGCCCGATGCCGTGGCTGCCGTCACCGTGTCTGCGCATGCCCCACTCGGGCTCGACCCCGTACTCGACCTCGGCGACCAGGTTGCTCACGGTGGCGTCCCAGCCCTCGAACCCGATGCCGGCGGCTCTGCGCACCACGCTGCGCCCGCCATCGCACCCCACGACGTACTGCGCCCGTATGGTGCTTTTGTCGCTCGCCGAGGCAGAGCCGGTGGTCTTGTCGCTCGCCGACGCCGATCCGGTGATCTCGTGCCCCGCGCCGCCCGCCGCCGCGAGGCCGTCACCCGCGCGACCCATCGTCGCGGGGCCGCCGCCCGCGCCGCCCGCCGCCGGATGCCCGCCCGCCACCCGCACGGTGACCCCCGCCTCATCCTGATCGACCCCGACGACCTCGCAGCCGTACTGGGGCGTCACCCCGAGCTCGCCGATCCACTCGGCGAGGATTGTCTCGATGCGGTTCTGCCACAGCCCCAACCCGTACGGATGCCGCGTCGGAAAGTCGCTGATGTCGAGCGTCACCTCGCCGAACCGCTGCACCTGCGCCGTCGTTCCGGCCGCCAGAAACCGGTCGGCGATGCCACGCTGGTCGAACTCCTCGATCGTGCGCGCCTGCAACCCGCCGGCCCGCGACCCCACCAGCGCCTGGCTGGGCCGCCGTTCCAGCAGCATCACCGTCACGCCGGCGAGCGCCAGCTCACCGGCGAGCACCATCCCCACCGGCCCCGCCCCCACGACGACCACTTCACACTCACGCACGCCGACCCCGCCTCCAGGCCCTGACTGAACCCGCAGGGTAGTCTGCGCCCCTCAGGGGGTCTTGCGGCAAGCCCCGCCCCGCCCGATATCCTGATCACGGCAGGCAACCCCATCCTGAGCACCGCAGGCGACACCATCCTTGTCTCGGCAGGAATACCTTCGTGGTCACCTCAGGTGACACCCCGTGATCTGAGGCGAACGCCGCCGCAGCCGCACGTCGAGCAGCGCAGGCGGCACGTACGCCTGGTCGAGCGTTCCCACGTCGGTGCCGGGCGCGCTGATTTCGTCGATACGGTCGAGCACGTCGTCTGACAGCACCGTGTCGACCCCGTTCAGCAGGTCGTCGAGCTGCGCCATGGTGCGTGCCCCGAGCAGTGCGCTCGACACCGCCGGGTGCGGCGTCGCGAACGCCATCGCCAGGTGCGGCATCGACAGCCCCGCCTCGGCGGCGAGCGTCACGAGCTGCTCCACCGCATCGAGTCGTCGGGCATCCGTGAATGATGTCAAGAACTTCGCCCGAATCACGTCGGTGCTCTCTTCATCGACGGGCTGGCCGTGCCACCACCCGCAGCCGCTCGGGCCTGAACCCGTACCCCACCAACCGCGCCGCGACGGGGCGGATGACCGGCAGCAGCACGCGAAGCACCGCCCGCTCGACCGCTGTCGGCGGATTGTGCAGCACCCGAAGGCCGGCGCCCGTGCCGAGCACTCGGTGCACGCCGCGCTGCATCCTCTGCATCAGCGCGGTGGGGCGCTCTCGGCGTCGCTGCACCGCACGCGCGGCGGCGTCGATCGCGCGGGGCATACCACCTGCACCGAGCACCGGAATCAGCCGGTTCGCGGTGGCCACGGCATCCTGAACCGCGTAGTTGATGCCCACACCGAACACCGGCGACATCGCGTGCGCCGCGTCTCCGATACACAGGGCGCCCGGAACCGACCACGACTCGAGCCGGTCGAGCTGCACCGCGAGCAGCTTGATCTGGCTCCAGTCGGTGAGACCCTCGGCCACCTGCGCGAGCCGGGGCGACGCGCTCGCCACCCGCGCCCGAAAGGCTGCGAGCCCCTCGCGCCGCAGCGTCTCGAACGACCCCTTCTCAATCAGCAGCCCGCACTGCAGGTACTCGGGCCGCGGAATCGTGATCAGAATCGCGGATGCCCCCAGGTACCCCAGCGTGTCGGGCACCCCCTGGGGCGGCCGGTCGAGCCGGAACCACGCCACGTCGACCGGCACCCCGTACTGCTGCGCGGGCAGGCCGAGCGATCGCCGCACCGTCGAGTCGCGGCCGTCGGCGGCGACGGTCAGGTCGGCCTCGACGCGCAGCGTGGACCCGTCTGCTGCGCGGGCCAGCGCCCCCACCACTCGGCCGTCGCCCGGGCGCCGCAACACATCGACGACCTCGACGCCCATGCGCAGGTCGAAGTGCGGCGAGGTGGAGGCCTCGGCAGCGAGCAGGTCGAGCAGATCCCACTGCGGCATCAGCGTGACCTGCCGGTTGGGTCGCGGCAGGCTCGAGAAGTCGATCGCGTGGACGCGCACGCCGTTGACCACGACATCCAGCTTCGGCAACGGGGTGTGCGGAATTGCGTCGAACGCCGCGCGCAGCCCGAGCTGGTCGATCAGGTTCAGGGTCGACGGATGCACGGTGTCGCCCCTGAAGTCGCGGAAGAAGTCCGCGTGCTTTTCGAGCACCACCACATCGATGCCCGCCCGCGCAAGCAGCAGGCCGAGCATCACGCCGGCCGGACCGCCGCCCGCGATGCAGACGCGTGTCGCGATGACTGCCGCCGCGTCATCCCGCGTGTCCTCCTGCGCTGCGTCGCTCTGCGCCTCGTCGCCCTGCGCCCCGTCGCCCATGCCACGATTCTGCCGCCCCGGGCCGCCGCACACCAGCCTCGGGTCTGGCTTTCGCGCCCGCTTGGGGCCACAGTGGAATGCGTCGAAGGAGACCCCATGACCGAACAGATGAGAGCCCTGCGCGCCGAGCGCCGGGGCGGCCCCGAGCAGCTCACGATCGACACGATCGCGGTGCCGAGCCCGGGCCCCGGCGAGACCCTGATCGAGGTGCACGCCGCCGCCATCACCTTCGCCGAACTGACGTGGGACGAAACGTGGATGCACACCCCGGCCATCCCGGGCCACGAGTTCTCGGGCGTGGTCGCCGACGTGGCCGACGACGTCACCGACGTCTCTGTCGGCGATGAGGTGTTCGGCCTGATCCGTTTCGAGCTGCAGGGAGCCGCGGCGGACTACGTCGTCGTGCCCGCCGCCGACCTCGCCCGCAAGCCGACCCGGCTCAGCCACGCCGAGACAGCAGTCCTGCCGCTGGCCGCCCTCACCGCCTGGCAGGCACTCTTCGACGTCGCGCACGTCTCGGCGGGCGACCGCGTTCTCGTGCACGGCGGGGCCGGCGGCGTCGGAATCTTCGCCGTTCAGCTCGCCAGACTCGCCGGTGCGACCGTCACGACCACTGTTCGCGGCGACGGTGTCGCCCTGGCGAGCACCCTCGGCGCCGATCACATCATCGACACCGACACCGCCGACTTCACCGCCGACTTCGCCGCCGCCGGCAGGCGTTTCGACGTCGTCATCGACACCATCGGCGGCGACACCCTGCACCGCTCCTTCGACGTGATCGTCGAGGGCGGCCGCCTCGTCACCCTGCAGGAGCCACCCGACCAGGCGCGTGCCAGCAGTCTCGGCATCACCGCCACCTTCTTCATCGTCGCCCCCGACGTGACCGAGCTGAATTACCTCGCCGGCCTCGCCGACCGGGCAGAGCTCACCGTCGTTCTCGCTGCCACCTTCCCGCTCGGGGAGGGCCGCGCCGCCTTCGAGAGTGGCCGAGGCACCCACCGTCCCCCCGGCAAGACGGTGCTCCTCGTGCGCCCCTGAATCCGCCCTTCCTCCCAGGAAAAAGATGAGCGTGTGTCATCTGCCGGTAGGGTCTCTTCGTGACGGTGTCGAACCTTCCCGCAGCCATCGGCCCAACGCGGCTTGTAACCCAGCTGCTGCACCTCGGTAGTGCGTGACTGCCGCGGCGCTCACTCCGTCAGGCGCACCCGGGTGGTGTCGCGCTGCTCGGCCATCGACCACAGCCGGTCGGCGATGCGGGCCGGGTCGATCGCACCGGGGCTCTCCGTCGCGGTGCCGGCGACCGAGCCGGCGATGGTCACCTCGCCCACGTAGATGTCGAACTCGCGCAGGCGCTCGGCGAGCAGCCCGACCAGTTTCGACTTGGCCGCGTTCTGCAGCGCGACGCCGTCGCCCCCGAGAAAGACCGACACCCTGTCGAGCTCGCTGGTGTTCTCGCCCAGGGCGCCGTTAGCGACCAGGATCGACGCGCCCGGAGCCGCCTTCAGATCGTCGAGCACCTCGTGAACGCAGGCCAGCAGCCCGGTCACGCCGATGTCGAAGACACCCTCGATGTCTTCGGGTCGGGCCTCGAGCACGTTGCCGACCTCCGTGCCGCGAAACGCCGTCCAGAGCACGGCCGTGATGGGCCCGAGGTCGGCCCGGATGCGCCCCACTGCCTTGCGAAGTGCCGCCGGATCGCCGGCGTCGGCCGTCTGCCCCGCCGCCGTCGTGCCGTCTGCCGCGAAACGGTCGACCGCATCCGCCAGTTTGTCCGCATCGCGCGCCACGAGACCGAGGCTGTAGCCGGCGCCCGCGTACCGATTCGCGACGGCCTGCGAGATTCCCGGGCCGTACCCGACGATCAACAAAACGCTCATGATCACACCCATCCCCAGCGCCTGTGAGGCGCTGGCCTCACACGGAGAATACTCCCACCGGCCGGTCACCCACAGGGTCTCCCGGGGGTGGGGGTATGGATGCCCGCCCACACCCCCGGGCCGGCCCGGCCCCGCTCAGGCCAGCCCGGCCCCCCAGGCAGACCGGGCCCGCTCAAGCCAGGCCGCCCCGCTCAGGCCAGGCCGCCCCGCTCAGGCCAGCCCGAGCTCCCGCAGGCTCTCGGCCGTCTCCACGATCGTGTCGACCGCCGGTCGCGGGCGAAACCCGAGCTCCGCCTTCGCCCGCTCGTTGTGGATCACCAGCGGCGCGGGCTCCTCTCCCGGCAGCTCCTCCGTGGGCACCCGCTCGGCGACCGCGCCGAGCCGGTCGCGCAGTACCTGCGCCACCTCCAGGAAGGTCAGGGTCGGCCCATCGGCCAGCGCCAGGTACCGTTTTCCGGCAGCCTCCGGCGTGTTCATCGCCGCGATGTGCACCGACGAGACGTCGCGCACATCGGCGATGCCGAACCGCTGCCGGGGTACCTGCGTCAGGGCACCGCTGAGCATGCCTGTGAAGAACTGGAGGGATGATCGGGCATCCGTCGTCAGCGTGGGCCCCGCGATCCACGTCGGATTGATCACCACGAGTTCGGTGTCGCCGCCCTCGCTCTCGATGAAGTGCCACGCGGCGCGTTCGGCGACGGCCTTCGACAAGGGGTAAGCGGCGAGCCCGGGCGTCGAGGGATCGGTCCAGTCGCTCTCGTCGTAGTCGCGAACCGGCTTGGGGGAGTATCCGATGGCGGCGAACGACGACGTCAGAACCACGCGGGGCACCCCGGCATCCCGAGCCGCGCGCAGCACCCGCAAGGCTCCGTCGCGGGCCGGCACCACGACCTCGTCGACGTTCGCCGACTGGATCATCGGCGACGCGACGTGGTACACCCCGTCGACGCCGGCGGCAGCGGATGCCCAGCCCTCGTCTTCGGTGAGGCTCGCGTAGGCCACCTCGAGCCCGCTGTCGTCGGCTCCCGCACGTCGCAGTGCCTCGCGCATGGCGGGCTCGCCGGCGGCACTGCGCAGCGTGGTGCGCACCTCGGCGTCGCCCAGCAGCAGGTCGGCGATGAGTCGTGTGCCCAGGTAGCCGTTTCCGCCCGTCACCAGCACCCTGCTCATGACAGCACCGCCTCGAGCGCGTCGTCGGTTGCCGCGACCCGGGGCGGCCGGCTCGGGTCGAGCACCGCCTCGAGGTCGCCGAGCATCGCGTTCACACGGTCGCTCGCCTCGGCTTCGGCCTGCGCGTCGTCGCGGTCGCGGGCATCCCACAGCCTCGCCTTCGCCTCGAGATAGTTCAGGTGCACGTGCAGCGTGGCGATCTCGCGTTCGATGCGCCGGGCGTGCTTCGTGAGCAGGTCGCGCTGTTGTCCGGCCATCGAGCGGCCGATCCTGCGGTTCGCCTGGTAGGTGCGCATGTCTTCGATGCCGACACCCATCGCGCGCAGGCAGGCCAGGGCCTGCAGGTTGTCGATATCGTCTTCGCGGTAGCGGCGGTGCCCGCTGCGCTCGTCGCGGGCGATCGGGCCGATGAGCCCGACCTCTTCGTAGTAGCGCAGGGTGGGCTCGCTGAGCCTGGTGCGCTGGGATGCATCCTGGATGGTCATCAGGGTCACTGTCGTCATATCGGTATCTGAACACACTTCAAGCGCTTGAGGTCAAGCGCAGTTCGCGCGAGTATCGCGCGGGTTTCGGCCGGGTGCTAAAGTTTCTGCGATCGTGACGAGTCGACGGGAGGTGAACCCATGAACGAAGTATCCGTAGTGGGTGCTCCCTGCTGTGCACGATCGGGCGGCTGACAGCGTCGTCTGAGGGAGCGCCCGACGCAGCTCGCGAAAGGCATCTCCCATGCACGCAACACCCTTCACCACATTTCATGTCTCCCTGCTCGGGCCCGAGGCCGAGCGTCGAATCGAGTACGTCGCGCTCGGCGACGGTGGGGGCGTTCACGAACGCACCCGCGAACACGAGTACGCCCACGAACACGAACGCGCCCGCGAACCCGAACTCGGCCGCGAACCCGAACTCGCCCACGAACACGAACGCACCCGCGAACCCGAACTCGCCCGCGAGCGGGCCCTGGTGCTCGGCGGCGGTGGGGCCGCCGGCAACGCCTGGCTGATCGGGGTGATCGCGGGGCTCGCCGATGGCGGCCTCGACGTCACTGAGGCGGCCGACCTCGTCGTCGGCACCTCGGCGGGCGCGACGGCGGCGGCCCAGCTGGCGGGGGAGGCGCCGCGCCGGCTCTACGCCGACATCCTGTCGGCCACGTCGCCGCAGCGCCACGGCGGAGCTCAACCGGGCGCCCGGCCCAGCGCCCAGCCCGGCCCCCACCCCGGCCAGCCCGGCGCGCTGCCCGGCGACCTCCTCGGCCAGCCCGGCGCGCAGCCCCGCGACCTCCTCGGCCAGCCCGGCGCCCGGCGCAGCGCCCAACTCGCCGAACAGCCCGGCGCGCAACCCACTCCCCAGCACGGCCCACTGGGGCCCATGACCGACCACCTGCGCAGAACGAACGATGTCATCGCCGCCGCAGAGGGCCCGGCCGACGTTCGGCGCCGGCTGGGGGCATCCGCTCTTGCACTGGATGACGCACACGACCGCGAGCGGCAGGCGGCGTGGAGAACCACTGTCGCCGGCCGCCTGACGAGCCGCGTCTGGCCGCCCCGGCCGAGAGCGTCGGTGCTCATCTCCGCCGTCGATGCCCGCACCGGAGCCGCTGTCGTCTTCGACCGCGACAGCGGCGTCGACCTGGTCGATGCGGTCGCGGCGAGCACCGCGGGCGGGCCCCCCTACGACATCGGCGGCATCGCGTACATCGACGGCGGCTACCGGCGGTCGAGCGAGAACGCCGACCTCGCGGCGGGCTTCCGGCGGGTGCTCGTGCTGTCTCCGCTCGGCGGCAGAACCCGCATGCCCCTCGAGTGGAACATGCACCTCGCCGCACAAGTCGACGAGCTTCGGGCCGGCGGCAGCGAGGTCGCGACCATCCTCCCCGACGACGCCTCGCTCGACGCCTTCGGCCCCTCCATGATGAACCTGTCGGCCCGCCCGGCCGCCGCCCGTGCCGGCTTCGCGCAGGGCCGGTCGCGGGCGGCAGAGCTCGCCGCGTTCTGGCACTGACCCGGTCGTCTGTCGCTGCTGTGCCGGGTGGTCGTGGTCAGACCCGCAGCGCCAGGCGGGCCTTCGCCCGATTGACGACGAGGATGCCCGCGACCACGCCCACCGCACCGACTCCGATCGCGACCGGCACCGGTGCCCCCATGTCGATGGCACCGACGACGGTGAACGCATCGAACAGCGAGATGAGGGTGAATCCCACGTCATCGACGTAGCGTGCGCGCCACCCCGGCTCGCGCGTGGCTGCTGCGGGCGCCTCGGCCGCCCCGGTGGGGGTCCGGTCGCGCCGCCCCCGCCCTGCCCCGCTGCCGGCCCGGTTGTGCCGCCCCCGCCCGGCTCCGCTGCGCGCACGATCGTGCCGCCCCCGCACCTCGAATGAGTCTCGCACGGGCTCCGACTCGATCCGGAGTCGCGTTCGCTCGGGCCGGGTCAGGCTCCCGAGCAACGCCCGCCGTGCCCGAAACCCGCGCCAGCCCGTGTACACGCCCAACGCGCAGAGCAGCGCGAACGTCACACGCTGCGCGGGGCCGAGCGTCGTCCAGTCGGCGCAGTTCACCCGGGGCCATCGCTGGCCGCCGCCAGCAGCGGCACGACGATCTCGCTGATCGGGGTCGGGATGCCGTGAACCCGACCCTGACGCAGCACCACCCCATTTCGAACATCCCATTCGAGCGGATGCCCCGCCACCCGATCGGCGAGAATCGAGGTGCCGAGGTCGGCCGGGTTCTTCTGGAAGTACTCGACGATCTGCTGCACCACCTCATCGCCGAGCGTCGCCCCTTCGGCTCGCGCCACCTCGAGGCCCTCCCGCACGTACGCCTCGGTCAGCAGGGCGATGTCGGCTCGCCCGAACATGCCGCTGCGCCGGCCGGTGAGAACCATCAGTCCGGCCGCCGCATTCTGCAGCAGTTTGCGCCAGGCCACCGACACGAAATCCGCCGACAGCTCGATCGTGAACCGCGTGCCCCGCAGCGCCTCGAGCACGGCCGCGGCCTGCGCGACCTCGGGCAGCGTCAGCCGCGGCTCACCCCGCAGCAGCACCGATCCGTCGGGCTCGCTCTGTGCCGGAAACCACACCACCGAGGGCACCACCACCCCGCCCGAGACGTACCGCTCGAAGCTCGACTGCTGCTCCACCCCGTTCTGCAGTGCGCAGACCACCGTGTCTGCGCCGACCAGCGTGCGCAGCAGGGGCGCGGCGGCCTCGACCTGCGTCGTCTTCACAGCCAGGAACAGCACGTCGACGGGCCCGTCGGCCGCCGCCGCTGCGACCCGCACGGGCCCCGGAACGACTATGCGCCGCTCGCCGTCGTGCAACTCCAGCTGCTCGCGCACCCGGCGCCCGAACAGCAGCGGAGTGCGCCCCACCTCGTGCAGCGCCGCCGCCACCGTCGTGCCGATGGCGCCGGGGCCAACGACCGCGACCCTCGCGCAGGCAGCCTCTGGGCCTGCCATCGCATCTGCCGCGTCGCCGGCCCCCGGGTCTGCCATCGCATCTGCCGCGCCGACAGCCCGTGCACTCAACCCCGCGACCGTCTCGCCGACAGCGCCCGAACCGGCAGCCGCACCCGTCGACTCCACGCGACCCATCGTCGCCCTCCCGGCCGGTGCACTCAGTTCGAGGTGATCGCGACAGCGGCGGCCGCCCCGAGCATGCCGTAGGTCGCGGCGCCGGAGTTCAGGCCTTGGGCGTGAAACTTTCCGTCGGGGGTGAACCACGCCTCGAGCCCGTCGGAGTTGAAGGGCTGGTTCAGCTTCCTGAGGTGCTTGCCCACGTCTCTGAGGTAGTACCGCACCTCGCCGCCGACGTGGCGTTTCTCGGTCTCGTTCGATGCTTCGAGTTGTTCATGGGTGGGGTCGGCCATGCCTCTCAGCCTAGCCCGGGCATCCCTTCGCCTGCAGCGCTCTTGGCCCGAACCGGGCGCCGGGTCGGGTGCTCGCAGCGGCGCAGCGGTACGGTGGTCGCATGAGCTTCGATGTCTCGGCTGCCGCGTATCTCAGCTTTATGGGGCGGTTCTCTGAGCCGCTGGCGACGCTGTTCGCCGACTGGTCGGGTGTACGCCCGGGCCAGCGCGCCCTCGACGTGGGATGCGGTGCGGGGGCCCTCACCGAGCAGCTCGTCGCCCGGCTCGGAGCCTCGTCGGTGACGGCGGTCGATCCGTCGGCACCGTTCGTGGCCGCCCTCGAAGAGCGGCTGCCCGGCGTCGACGTGCGACTGGCCGGCGCCGAACGGCTGCCGTTCGCCGAGGGGCGGTTCGACGCCGTGCTGGCGCAGTTGGTCATCCATCTGATTCCGGATGCCGTACCGGCCGTTCGCGAGATGGCCCGCGTCACCCGCCCGGGCGGCCGCGTCGCCGCGTGCGTTTGGGACCACGCCGGTGACCGCGGCCCCCTCGCGACGTTCTGGAGCGCCGTGCACGACCTCGACCCCGACGAACCCGGCGAGGCGACCATGCCGGGAACCCGCGACGGCGACCTGGCCGACCTCTTCGTCGAGGCCGGACTGGTCGACGTGGAGTCGTCGAGCCTCACGGTGACCAGGCACTACGACTCGTTCGAAAACTGGTGGCAGCCGTACCTGCTCGGGGTCGGTCCGGCGGGGTCGTACGTGGCGGGGCTCTCTGACGAGCAGCGCTCGGCCCTGCGGGATCGCTGCGCTCAGCTGTTACCCGCGACCTCCTTCGACGTGTCGGCGCGTGCGTGGTGCGCGCGCGGCGCGGCGGCCTGAGCTGTCGACCCCCGAGCTGCCGCTAGCCTCGAGGAATGGCGACTCCCGACTTCATCAGTGCTCTGCGCGAGAAGATCGGCCACGAGCAGCTCTGGCTGACCGGCGTGACCGCCGTGGTCGAGCACGACGGCCGGTTGCTGATGGTGAAGCGCGGCGACACCGGCGCCTGGACCCCGGTGACCGGCATCATCGACCCGGGGGAGGAGCCGGCCGTCGCGGCCGCCCGCGAGGTGCTCGAAGAGGCCGGCGTGGTGGCGGTGGCCGAGCGTCTGGCGTGGGTGCACGTGCTGCCGCCCATGACGTACCCGAACGGCGACCGGGCACAGTACCTCGACCTGGTGTTTCGCATGAGGTGGGTCTCGGGCATCCCGTACCCGGCCGACGGCGAGAACACCGAGGCCCGCTGGTTCACGGTGGATGCCCTGCCGCCCCACTCGCACGGCTTCGCCGACCGCATCGCCCGCGCCCTGAGCGGCGACACCGCCGCACGTTTCGAGTCGTAGGCCGTCAGGGCGCCTTTCGGCCCGGCGTCAGGGAGTCGCGGCGTCGGTCTGCGGGGCGGGGGCGGCCTTCGGGGGCGCCTGCACCTTCGGCTGCTCTGGCACGGCCGCGGGAGCGGGCACGATCGAGTCGTTCTGGGCTGCCGGGCCCGGTTGGGCGAGCTTCGCCCTCGACGTCTTCGCGACGAACTGGCGGGTACCAACGTCGGCCGGGTCTTTGGCCGTCTCGACGACGATCGGATGCTCGGCGGCGTAGGCGTCCTGCCTGATTCCCGTGACCTGCCACGACACCTTCACGTTCGGCTTGTCGGTCTTGATCGCGAAGCTGTTGTTCGCGACCTCCTTCGAGACCACGGCCTGCGCGAAGTCGCCGATCACCGTCAGCTGGTAGCGGAAGTCGCGGTTGAGCGCGGTGAAGTACGCGGGAAGCGAGACCGTCGCGTTTCCGCCGCCATCGGTCGTCGCGTTGCCGTTGTAGATGTTCATCATGTCGGGCGACTCGACGAACGAGTGCGAGAGCCACTTGTTGTCGGGGTCGAGGGGATGATCGATCTTGAACGACCCGGCCACCTTCGAGAGGGTGCCGTTGATGTGGGCGTTGCCCTGCGAGAACACAGCGTAGGCGCTGCCGGTGGCCTTGCTGAAGACGCCGTAGCTGCCGCCGTCGGTGCCGGTCGCTTCGGCGTACAGGGCGAACGTCGGAGCCTGGGCCCACACGCCCACGTAGTTCGAGTCACCCCGAACGCCGGCGGTTCGGCCGCTGACGCCATGCACGGCGTATTGGCCGCCGGAGCCGTAGACGGCATTGCCGTTGGGGTCTGTCGACGACCCGCTCACTCCTGTCGGCCCTGAGCCCTGCACGCCGGTCGCCCCGCTGCCGGAGACCCCGACCGACGAACCCGAGCCGACGACTCCGGTGACGCCCGTGCAGTACGCTCCTGTCGAGCTGCCGGCGAAATAGCCGCCGTAGGTTCCGCCCGAACCGACGACGGAGTATGACGTTCCGACGGCGTAGACGCCGGCGTAGCCGCCGGTCGCATTGACTCCGATGTAGTTCGTCGACGTCCCCTGCACTCCAGTACCGTCTGTCGATTTGCCCTCGACTCCGATGCCCGCCGGCGCGGAGCCGACGACGCCGCGGCCCGCGGCTGTCGTATCAGTGGACGCACCGTTGACAGCAACTCCACCCGTCTTCACGTCGAGTTTGGCGGACGGGCTCGACGTACCGATCCCGAGCTTTCCGGCCGCCGTCATCCTCATCTTCTCGGTCACAGCGGCTGACGCACCATTCTTCGCCTTGAAGATAAGTGCCGCTCCGTCATTCGTCGGCCCGATGAAGTTGTTCGTGGTGACGCCGGTGTTGCCGCCGAGCAGCCAGGCGGTGGTGGCCGAGGCCGCCTCCGCGGGTGTGGCAGAGGTGGCGACCGCCGCCGTAGCGACGCCGGCGGCGGCGGTGGCGAACAGCAGCCGGCGCGGAAACCGGTTCTCGAAGTCGGGCGAATCAGATGCGCCGTCGGCGGTGACAGAGTTCTGTGACACGGAGTACTCCTGATGTGAGGTGGAGCTTCTGGGGGTTCTGTGCGGCTGGTGCGAGACGGATGGGCGTGCAGACGAGCTGCGAATTCACGCTCATGGTACTGTTCCCTGTGAATTTTCTGTCGGGTTTCACAGAAATTCGCCCACCGAAGCGGCAGCCTGGTGCCTCGTGCCCGTTCCGGCGCCCGTGCTCAGAGGCTCTCCGCGATGCGCTTGATGGCCTGCAGGCGTGCTTCCCACTCAGCACCGATGCGGTCGAGGCGCCGCGCCGTCGACGTCAGCTGCGAGCCGAGCACGCGGTAGCGCAGTTCCCGACCGGCGCGCACACGGTCGACCAGGCCGACACGCTCGAGGGTGGCGAGGTGCTTCGCGATGGCCTGCCTGCTCACCGGCAGGCGCCCGGCGAGGGCCGAAGCAGATGCATCCCCCTCGCCGAGCGCGGTCAGGATGCTCCACCGCGTCTCGTCGCCCAGGGCAGCGAACACGCCGACCAGTTCAGCTGAGCCCTGGCTCACGACGCGCCTTCCAGGTAGGCGACGAGCTCGTCGAGCTCGGAGTCCCAGCCGCCGCGGTTGTCGTTCATGCGGGCGGTGGGATCGCTGAGAGCGTCGAATCCTGACTCGATCACTGTGAGCCGGGTGCCGTCGGCCGCCCCCTCGAGGAAGAAGCGGAACACCGTCGATCGATCAGGGTCGGCACCTTCGGCGCCGACGGAGGCCGGTTCACCGCTCTCGTTGCCCCAACGGTAGGCGATCATCCGTGGTTCATCGACTTCTTCGATGACCACAGGAACCGTTCCGTGCCCCTCGAAGGTGAAGGTGCCGCGCGAGCCCACCGCGACCTCGCCGAGAGTCACCTGCTGCGGAAACCATCTGGCGAGGTGCTCGGCCTGAGTGATGGCCGCCCACACCTTCTCGATGGGGGCAGAGATTGTGATCGTTCGTCGCACGCTGAACGTCTCGGTGTCGACGGTGGCACTCGGGTTATCGGTGGTGTTCATAGTTGGATCCTCTCGATTGCGATTTGCAACCCCAGAATTGCATGTCCGATGGCAATATGCAACCTTGGGGTTGCATCAAAGAGAAGTGGTCAGCTTCCCATGCGTCTGTGACGCGTTACGGAATACGCTGAAGGGCAACGCTCATTACGCGGGAATAGTTTGGGCTCAGTGCTCGTTGACTCGAATATCGATGCATACGCATAGAAAAGAGGCATCATGCAGTTCGGAATCTTCAGCGTCAGCGATGTGACGACTGACCCCACAGACAACACCACCCCGACCGAGTACGAGCGCATCAAAGACATCGTCACGATCGCGCAGAAGGCCGAAGAGGTCGGCCTCGACGTCTTCGCGCTCGGCGAGCACCACAACCCGCCGTTCTTCTCCTCGTCGCCGACCACCACGCTCGGCTACATCGCCGCGAAGACCGACACGCTCCTTCTCAGCACCTCGACCACGCTCATCACCACGAACGACCCGGTGAAGATCGCCGAAGACTACGCGATGCTGCAGCACCTGGCCGACGGCCGGGTCGACCTGATGATGGGCCGCGGCAACACCGGCCCGGTCTACCCGTGGTTCGGCAAAGACATCCGCGAGGGCATCCCGCTCGCGATCGAGAACTACGCTCTGCTGCACCGGCTGTGGCGCGAAGACTATGTCAACTGGGAGGGCAAGTTCCGCAGCCCCCTGCAGGGCTTCCAGTCGACGCCCCGCCCGCTCGACGGCGTTCCTCCGTTCGTGTGGCACGGCAGCATCCGCTCGCCCGAGATCGCCGAGCAGGCCGCCTACTACGGCGACGGCTTCTTCGCCAACAACATCTTCTGGCCGAAGGAGCACTACATGCAGCTCATCGGCTATTACCGCTCGCGCTTCGAGCACTACGGCCACGGCACCGCCGAGCAGGCGATCGTGGGCCTCGGCGGCCAGGCGTTCATGGCGAAGAACTCGCAGGATGCCGTGAACCAGTTCCGGCCGTACTTCGACAACGCGCCCGTCTACGGGCACGGCCCTTCGCTCGAAGACTTCACCGAGCAGACCCCGCTCACCGTGGGCAGCCCGCAGCAGGTCATCGATCGCTACGCGTCGATGCGCGACTACTTCGGCGACTACCAGCGCCAGCTGTTCCTGATGGATCACGCGGGCCTGCCGCTGAAGACCGTGCTCGAGCAGCTCGACTTCCTCGGCGAAGACGTGGTGCCTGTGTTGCGCCGCGAGTTCGCCGAGAACCGCCCGGCTACCGTGCCCGACGGCCCCACCCACGCGTCGCTGGTCGCGGCTCGGGATGCTGCTGAAGTGGCCGCGGCGGAATCCATCGTCGCTTCGGCCGACGCCGCCTCGGCCGAGACCGTGGCCTCGCTGACCTCGGAAGGAAAGTAGTCATGGCAGAGAACGCTGCCACTGCGCCGGGCACGTCGGGCACGCCTGGCGGTGCCCGCCTGACCCGCACGCTCGTGGTGGTGTCGGCCGGCCTGAGCCAGCCGTCATCGACCCGCCTGCTGGCCGACCGGCTCACCCAGGCCACCGTCGACCGGCTCACCGAGAAGGGCGTCGACGTGACGGTCGAGGTGGTGGAGCTGCGCGACCTCGCGCACGACATCACCAACAACCTGCTCACGGGGTTCGCTGCTCCGAAGCTTCAGAAGGCTCTGGATGCCCTGGCCTCCGCCGACGGACTGATCGCCGTGACGCCGATCTTCACCACCAGCTTCAGCGGGCTCTTCAAGTCGTTCGTCGACATCATCGAACCCACTGCCCTGACCGACCTGCCCGTGCTGATCGCCGCGACCGGTGGAACCGAGCGGCACTCGCTCGCTCTGGACTACGCCGTGCGCCCCCTCTTCACGTACCTGCACGCCGTAGTCGCTCCGACCGCTGTGTATGCGGCCTCGAGCGACTGGGGCACCGGCTCTGACGCGGCGGCCGGCGCGCTGTCCCACTCCGGCGGCGGCGCCAGCGCTTTGCCAGATCGCATCTCCCGTGCCGCTGGGGAGCTGACGGCCCTGACCATTGCCTCAGACCGGTCATCCCGCGTCATCGACCCGTTCGCCCTGCCCGCCGGCTTCAGCCCGGTGGGCGGCTACGGCGCCCAGTAGCCGGTCGGCGCCAACGAGCCGGTCAGCGCCCACGAGCCGGTCGGCGCCAACGAGCCGGTCAGCGCCCACGAGCCGGTCAGCGCCCCGAAGACGACCGGTGTGCGGAGCGCCGTCGCTGACCCACCACCAGGCCGGCGGCGCCACCGCCCGCAAGCACGAGCGCGGCGGCCGTCGCTGCGAGTGCGACGACGTCGGTCTGGCCGGTCTCGGCCAGCTTCGCCGAGGAGGAATCCGCGTTGGCGGACCCTGCCGTACCCGCCGGAGCTGCTGACGGTGAACCGCTTGCCGATGACGACGGCAGCGGAGTGGGTGTCGGCGTCGCGGTGGGGTCTGGCTGACCCGGCTGCTGGAACGCGGCCGTGATGGCTTCGACGACCTGCGCATCGAGGAACGCCACTCCGGCCGCGTTGGGGTGCAGTGCCCCGAGCGCCACGTCGATGTTCGACAACGGAGTGGGTGTGCCGGGCGCCGACCCTGCCGGAATCAGGCTGATGCCGTTGATATAGGCGTCGGCGGCAGGGGCGCACGCGCTGTGGTTCTCTGTGAGGGGCAGGGTCGAGATGTAGCCGGCGCCGTTCGCCTCGGCCGCGACGCGGATGGCCGTGTCGAGCTTCGCCTCGACGCTGTGCAGGTACTGCGTGTCGGTCGCCGTGAACGGGAAGGTGTTGGCCGGGAAGGGCGGTTCGCCGGTTCCGAGCGGATCGCTGAAGCACCCGGCGGCCGGGGTGTTCTCGACGTCGGGCGAGATCGTCGGGTAGCCCACGACGATGACCTTCGCGTTGGGCGCCTTCTGCCTGATCAGAGCGAAGGTGTTGTCGAGGGCGGGCGACACCGTGCTGTGGATCTTGTCGGCGAGCAGGTCGAAGCCGTCGGGGTCGTAGCGCTCTTTGCACGTGTCGAACCCGGTGAACGTCGGCCCGGCCGGGTCGAGGGCCACGCACGACTGGGCGACGTCGGCGAAACCGAGGTCGTTGCCGCCGATGGTGACCGTGACCACGTCGGTCTGGTCGGTCAGCGCGAGCGACTGCACCGGCGCCGTGCCCTGGTCGCCGATGGTGACCTGGGGTGTGTCGATGATGTTCGCGGTGACGGCGCCGCTGCAGGTGACGTCGGTGAGGTCGAGCCCCAGGGCTGCCGCCGCGAGATGCGGGTAGTTCTCGTCGGCCTGGTAGCACCCGGCCGCCGGCGAGTCGCTGAAGGGTTGCAGACCGAAGCCCGCCGAGTACGAGTCGCCGAGAGCGACGTAGTGTTTGCCCGCCAGGTCGGCCGGCGCGGCGGTTGACGTGGCGGCGGTCGAGAGCGGGCTGCTCGGCGCGGCGTTCGGGGCCGAGTAGGCGGCCTGGCCGCCCCAGAGGGTCAGGCCCAGCAGGGTGAGACCGGCGGCAGCGAGGGGAGCGGCGAGTGAGCGGCGTCGTCGAGCATTCACAGTGCAGAGTGTAGCGAATCGAGGGCGTCAGAAGACGCGTGTGAAGGGCAACGGTTTGCGCATGCGGATGAGCAGCAGCAGCGGAAAGAGGATGTACGGCCCGTTGTAGAGCAGGAAGACGCCCGGGTCGGGGGTGCGCTCACCCACTGGGCCGAAGAATTCGACGCCGAAGATCGGGATGCCGGTCAGGGCGATGATCATCGTGGCGTAGATGACGCTGTAGAGCTGTATCCAGTTGAAGCCTTTCACGAGCGAGACGATCAGCAGCACGTAGAAGCCGACGTAGACGAACGCCGAGGTGCCGCTGATGAAGCGCAGCCAGAGCGGATGCGACTGGTACAGCGGGTCGAAGTTCGACGAGTAGGTGTAGTTCCACTGCACCAGCAGGTTGGGCGAGTCGGCGACCTGGTCGAGCCCCAGGCCTTCGACTGAGTCGCTGATGATGCAGGTGATGATGAACAGGCCGAAGATCACGATGAAGGCGATGTCGAACGGGCGCTTCGACAGCGGCAGATTGGCGGGCCGGGGCCCGGGTGTCACGGCGGCGTTCTGCGCGGCGGTCATGCACGACACGTTAGTGAGTGCTAACGATTTTCGGGGGAGGCGCGAGAGGCTGACATGCACAAAAAACCGAACCGGTTTGTGTAAAAAGCAATAGTAAGCAGCCCCCAGTTTGCTGGGATAACGTGGCGGGCGTAAGTTGAAAACCTGAACACACCGGCCCTGGCTTGCTCCGTCTCTCGCGCAGTAAGTGAGCAACGAAGCTCCATTCGCGCCGTCGAATCCCCTCGGGAAGCTCGCGGTTGACCCCTGCAGTCCCGGGGTCGAATCATGCGAGAAGGGGTACTCATGCAGCTCGTCGTTCGAGGAACAAGCACAGCTCTCGCAGGTGAGTTGCACATTCCGGTTTCGAAGTACCACGCCCACCGGGCCCTCGTTCTGGCCAGTCTCGCCCCGGGTACCAGCGTCATCTCGGGTCTGTCGAGCACACGGCAGGTGGAGTGGACGATCGGCGTGCTGCGCGCACTCGGCACGAGCATCCAGGTCGTCGGCGATGACTACGTCGTCACGGGCGGCCCCTACCGGGCGACGCCCGTGATCGACCACGGCTCGCGCGGAGCCGAGGGGCTGCTGAACGTCGGGTCTTCGGGCACGACCCTGTACTTCATGGTGGGGCTCGCGGCCCTGGCCGACCGGCCGATGACGCTGACCGGAATGAAGTACTTTCGCCGCCGGCCGATCAAGGCGCTGCTCGACTCGCTGACCCAGATGGGCGTGCAGCTCGAGAGCGATCGCGACTGCCCGCCGATCACGGTGCAGCCGCGCCGGCCGAAGGGCGGCGACGTGAGCATCGCCGGAACGCTGTCGCAGTGGCTCAGCGGGCTGCTGCTGCTGGCGCCGTTCGCCGAGACCGACACGACCATCCACGTCACCGGGGGCGCGCTGAACGAACAGCCCTATGTCGAACTGACCGTGCGCATGATGCGCCTGTTCGGGCTCGTCGTCGAGCACTCGGATGACTGGCTCACCTATCGCGTGCCGGCCAACCAGACCGCCACCCCCACGACCTACCGCATACCGCCCGACATCGGGTCGGCCGCCTTCGGCATCGCGGCGGCCGCCATCCACCCGTCTGACGTGCTCTTTCGCGGGCTGTCGGCGGTGAGCGCCGGCGAGACCGACCACCCAGAGGCCGACTTCCTCGACCTGGCCACGGCCATGGGCGTGCCGCTCGATCGCGACGAGGCGACCGGGTTCGTGCGCATCCGGCACGACGGCATCAGGCTGAACGCCATCGACATCGACTGCCAGCCCATCCCCGACCTGCTGCCGGTGCTCTCGGCGATGGCGACGTTCGCCGATGGCACCAGCCGACTGCACAACGTGGGTCACATCAGGCTGAAGGAGTCTGACCGCGTGGCCGCGATGCTGCAGCTGAACCGGCTGGGCGGCCGGGCCGAGCAGCAGACCGACGAGCTGCGGGTCACCGGGGTCGACGGGCTGCACGGCGCGGCGCTGTCGAGCTTCAACGATCACCGGGTGCTCATGTCGCTCTCCGTGGCGGCGAGCACGGCCGTGGGCATGTCGAGCCTGACCTATCCGCGGGCGTATCGCATCTCGTACCCGACCTTCCTCGAGGCGATGAATTCGATCGGCCTCGACATCGACGTGGCGGCCGCCCCGGCCCGAGACCTGCTCGCGACCGAGACGGGCTACGCGCGTCAGACCGAGCTCGCCGAAACGGGCGAGGCCGACTCGGTAGCCGAACGCCTGGCTACCGCCGAGGCCGCTGCCCTGCGCGAGCTCGAGGCGTCGGCTGAGGCGCTGGCGCGGGCCGAGGTGCTGGCGCAGACCGAGGTGCTTGCCGAGGCCGAGGTGCTTGCGCAGGCCGAGGCCCTCGTCGACGCTGCCGAGATCGAGCCGCTCGTGCTCAGCGACGAGGTGCGCCGGCTGGCCGACGAGACGCCGGATGCCGCAGCCATCGTCGAGGTCGGCGGCGACGCCCCCCTCACCACGTCGTGGCGCGAGCTGCAAGACGAAGCCGACCGGGTGTCGGCGCTGCTGCTCGACCTCGGCGTGCAGCCGGGGGAGTCGGTGGCCATGCAGCTGCCGAACTGGAGCGAGTTCGTCGCCATCACACTCGGCGCGATCCAGATCGGGGCCGTGGCGACCCCGATCATGCCGGTGTTCGGTCCGCGCGAGACCACGATGACGCTCTCGCGGTCTCGGGCGAAGGTGCTGTTTCTGCCCGACATGTTCCGCAACCGCCGGCCGTCGCTCGAGCTGCTCGAGGCGGCGGAGGAGGCGCGCAGCAATCGTCGTCCGCTCTCGCTCGAACACGTGATCGTGCTGCGTGCCGACGACCGGCACAGTTCAGACGTCGCCATCGACGTGCCACCGATTCCCGAGACCGCGGCTGACCAGGTCGCCGCCTCCGACTGGACGTGGCGCTACTACGACCAGGCCCTCGAGGCAGTGAGTCCCGACATCGAGCTGATCCGCTCGCGCTCACCGAAGCCCGACGACACCTGCCAGCTGCTCTTCACCTCGGGCACGACCGGCGAGCCGAAGGGCGTTCAGCACTCGCACCGCACCCTGGCCGTCGCAACCGCTCTGCATGTGCAGCAATCGGGACTCGGCGCAGGCGACCGCATCTTCGTGCCCTCGCCGCTGGCGCACCAGACGGGCTTTCTGTACGGCATGCTGCTGGCCTGGCGGCTCAACGTCGCCGTGGTCATCCAGCCGGTGTGGAACCCGCAGATCGCCCTCGACCAGGCCTTCGGGCAGGCTGGGGCGACCTTCGTACAGGCGGCCGCGGCGTTCGTGGACGACCTCGTTCGCGCGGTGAAAGACGGTGTGGCGCCGGCCCCGGCCGCGTTGCGGATGTTCGTGGCCACCGGGTCGGCCGTGCCCCGCGCCCTGGCCGCCGAGGCCCGCGAGGTGCTCGGCACGACTGTTCTGGGCGCGTTCGGCACCACCGAGACCTGCCTCGGCACGCTCGCGGCCCCGACCGACCGCCCCGAAGACGCGTGGGGCAGTGACGGGCGGCCGCTGCCGGGCATCCGCATTCGCATCGTCGACGACGAGGGCCGGGAGATGCCACGGGGCATCGAGGGCAACTACGAACTGAACTCGCCCACGATGTTCAGCGGCTACCTCGACCGGCCCGACCTGACCGACGACGTGTTCACCGCCGACCACTGGTACCGCACCGGCGATCTCGCGGTGGTCGACCAGGCCGGTTTTCTGCACATCACCGGGCGGGTCAAAGACGTGATCAACCGGGGCGGCGAGAAGATTCCGGTCGTCGAGATCGAGAACCTGCTGTACCAGCATCCGCTCGTGTCTGACGTGGCCATCGTGGCGATGCCGGATGCCCGGCTGGGCGAACGCGCCTGCGCCTTCGTGGTCGCCGCTGCCGCCAGGGCCGAGGGCGCCCCTGCCGAGCCCGCGCTCAGCTTCAGCGACGTGCAGAGCTACCTCGGGGCCAACGGCGTCTCGAAGTACTACTGGCCCGAGCGGCTCGAGTTCATCGACGAGCTGCCGCGCAACGCGGTGGGCAAGATCCAGAAGAATGTACTGCGGGAACGCGCCAGCGCGCTGGTGGCGATGTCGGCCGAATCAGAGAAGATCGAAGCACAGAAGATCAGGGAGAAGTGACCGGAGTGAGTTTCACCGAAGAGTCGTTTTCAGCGCTGAAAGACGAGATCGACGACTGGGTTCGCGGGCCGGGTGAGGAGTACGCGAACACGATCGAGAAGACGGGATCGGTGCCACCAGAACTCTTCGCGGAGTTGAAGGCGCGCGGTTACTTCTCGCTGGCCGCGCCCCAGCACCTGGGGGGCCAGGGAATTCCGTTCGACCGCTACCTCGAACTGATAGAGATCTTCAGCCGCTCGCACGGGTCGGTGCGCATGCTCGTGCACGTCATCAACGGAACCTGGCGCGCCATGGAGCCGTTCGCCACCGACGAGCAGCGCGAGCGCATCATCAAACCGTCGGTCGCGGGCGATGTTCTGGTGGCGTTCACCCTCACCGAGGCCACCGCCGGGTCGGGCGCCGACATTCGCAGCACCGTGCGGCGTGAGGGCGACACCTACGTTCTGAACGGCGAGAAGCACCTGATCACGTTCGGCGTGAAGTGCGACTACTGGCTGATGGCGGCTCGCATCGAGGGGGCGACCGGCAAAGACGGTTTCGTGGCCCTTCTGCTGCCCAACACCGGGCTGGCCGGCGTCGAAGTCATCGACGACTCAGAGACGATGGGCATCCGGGGCACCGACCACGCCATTCTGCGGTTCACCGATGTGGCCGTGCCGGTGTCGGCCCGGCTCGGCGATGAGGGCGACGGACTGGCCGTGACGCTCGGCGGCTTTCTGCTGCCGAGCCGGGTCTCGGTGGCCATGAGCTGTGTGGGGCTGGCCGAGCGGGCGCAGGAGCTGGCGGTCGAGTACGCCAACCGGCGCGAGACGTTCGGCAAGCGGATCGCCGAGCGGCAGGCCATCCAGTTCATGCTGGCCGAGAACTACGCCGACATCGCCGCGGCGCGGGCGCTCGTGCTCGAGGCGGCGCGGGCGTTCGAGGCGGGGGCGGCGAATGCGGGCATCCTGTCGAGCGCGTCGAAGATGATCGCGGTCGACATGATCACGCGCGTCACCGACAAGGCGCTGCAGGTGCACGGCGGCCAGGGCTACTGGAAGCGCAACACCATCGAGCGCGTCTATCGCGACGCGCGGGCGCCGCGCTTCGAAGAGGGCACCAACGAGATTCAGAAACAGGTCGTTGCGCGGGCCGTGCTCACCGGCAACGCCGCGTACTGAGTCGTTCGCATCACCGGCGCCGCGCACGGAGTCGTCCGCACCATCGGCGCCGCGTCTGGAGTCGTCCGCACCACCAACAGAAGGAGAACCGCCGCATGGCACCCAGATCGCAGGCCCCCGTCGCCCTCATCACCGGCAGCTCACGCGGAATCGGCAAGGTGCTGGCGCTGAAGCTGGCCGCCCGCGGGGTGAACGTTGCGGTGAACTACAAGAGCAACGCCGACCTCGCCGAAGAGACCCTCGCCGAGGTGCGGGCCGCGGGGGCCGACGGAATGACGGTGCAGGCGAACATCGAGGAGCCCGACGACATCGACGCGATGTTCGACGCTGTACAGCAGCAGTTCGGCCGGCTCGACATGTTCGTGGCGAACGCCGCAGCGAGTGCGTTCAAGCCGATCTCCCAGCTCAAGCTGCACCACCTCGACCGCAACTGGGCGATGAACGTGCGCTCCTTCGTTCTCGGCGCGCAGCGGGCGGCCGAGATGATGTCGGCGTCGGGCGGTCGCATCGTGGTCGTGACGAGCTACGGGTCGCTGGCGGCGTTTCCGACGTATGCGTCGCTCGGCGCGGCCAAGGCGGCGGCGGAGATGTATGTGAAGTACATGGCGACGGAGTTCGGACCGCGCAACATCACGGTGAATGCGGTCAACGGCGGCCTCATCGACACCGACTCGCTCGACTTCTTCTACAACCGGGTGCCGGGCATGGCGCCGATGTCGTCGGTGATCTCGAAGCTGCCGCTGGGGCGGCCGGGTACGGCCGATGACATGGCGTCGGCGATCGACTTCCTGCTGGGGCCGACGGCGGGGTACATCACGGGGCAGACGCTCACGGTCGACGGCGGTCTGACGATCATCGCACCGCCGTTCTGGGCCGACACGACGGGGGAGCTGCACGACGCCGTGTATCCGCCGGCTGCGTCGGGTGCGGATGAGACCCACGTCGAGGGCTGAGGCCGGGCATCCGCTCGGGCGCACGTTCACGCCGTGGCGGCTCGGTGGGGTCGAGGTGCCGCACCGGGTCGTGATGGGCAGCATGCACACCGGGCTCGAGCTGGCCGACGACGGCGGAGCAGCGCTTGCGGCGTTCTGGCGCGAGCGCATCCAGGGCGGCGCGGCGCTCATCATCACGGGCGGGCTCGCCGTCAGCCCCGAGGGGCGGGGTGCAGCCGACTACGCTGTGCTGGGCGAAGCGGCGACGGATGCCCGGCTCGCGGTCGCGGTCGACGCCGTGCACGCTGCGGGTGGTCTGGTGTCGGCGCAGCTGTTCCACGCCGGGCGGTACGCGCTGCTCGACGGGCTGCAGGGCGCCGATGCGCACCCGCTGCAGCAGGTCGCCCCCTCAGCGGTGCCGTGGCGCGCAGCGCGCGGAGCGGTGCCGCAGGAGCTCACCGAGCTCGAGATCTGGCGCGTGATCGGCGACTACGGCCGGGCGGCGCAGACGGCGGCCCGGCTGGGGTTCGACGCCGTCGAGATCATGGCGTCAGAGGGCTACCTGATCAATCAGTTCTGTTCACCGCTCACCAACCTGCGCGACGACGCGTGGGGCGGCGATGCCGCTCGCCGCCGTCGTTTCGCCCTCGAGGTGCTCTCCGCCGTCCGCTCGGCGGTCGGCTCCGCCGCCGCAGTCGAGGAGCGGGCTTCTCGGGGTGGGCGCGCCGACGAGCCCGGTGAATCCGTCGATCGACGCGCGGCGGATGGCGGGGATGCGGCCAGAGGTGCGGCGGTGGGTGCGGCCGTCGGTGTGCCGGTGGGTGCGGCCGTCGGTGTGCCGGTGGGGGTGCGGGTGTCGGGAGACGACCTGATGCCGGGGTCGTCGACGCCCGACGAGGTCGACGCGCTGGTGCGGGAGCTGGTGGCGGGCGGCGCCGACGCCATCAGTGTGGGGGTGGGGTGGCACGAGTCGCGGGTTCCGACCGTGCAGGCGTCGGTGCCGCACGGGGCCTGGCTGCCGTACGCCGAGCGCATCGCGGCGGTGGTGCGGGCATCCGTCGGCGGCGGTGTCGGTGCGGGCGCTGCGGGGCGGCACGTGGCCGTGATCGCGAGCAACCGGATGACCGACCTGCGTGACGTCGAACGAGTGCTGGCCGGCGGGCTGGTCGACGCCGTCGCTTTGGCGCGGCCGTTCCTGGCCGACCCGTCGATCGTGGCGCGCAGCCGGGCCGGGGAGTTCGACGCGGTGAACACGTGCATCGGCTGCAACCAGGCCTGCATCGACCGCTCGCTGGTGGGGCAGCACGTGTCGTGCCTGGTGAATCCGCGGGCGGGGTACGAGAGCGTGCGGGCGCTCGCGTTGACGCGCCGTCCGGTGCGGCTCGCCGTGGTCGGGGGCGGGCCCGCCGGGCTGGCGGCGGCAGTGGATGCCGCACGGCGCGGCCACCAGGTGACGCTGTTCGAGGCGGCCGACGCGCCGGGCGGGCAGTTCGGGCTGGCGGCGCGCATCCCGGGCAAAGAAGACTACGCGGCCACCCCCCGGGCCGCTCTCGCCGAGCTCCGGGCGCGGAGAGCGACCCTGCGCTTCGGGGCGCCGGCGACCCCGCGCGACCTGGTAGGCGCGGCGTTCGACGCGGTCATCGTGGCGAGCGGGGTGCGTCCGCGCGAGATCGACGTGCCCGGCGGTGCTCTGCCGCACGTCGTCTCGTACGAGCACGCTCTGCGCCACGGGGTGCCGGCCGGGCCGGTGGCGATCATCGGCGGGGGAGGCATCGGGGTCGACGTGGCGGCGTGGCTCACCGAGCCGGCCGCTGAGGCCGACCGTGCGCCGGAATTTGCTCGGGTGCACCACCTCGTGCCGTCGCCGGCCCTGGTCGGCACCTCGAGCGCCGCCGCCCGACAGTGGCTCGAGGCAGAGCGACCGACGCCGGCGCAGCATGCCCCGTCGGCCGAGCTTCTGCCGTCGGCCGAACACGCCACGTCGACGGCGCCACCGCAGCGCAACCTCGCCCCCCTGCGTGGGCGGCCCGTTCCGCGCGCCGGAGAGCTCGTGACGGTGTTGCGGCGCGCGGGCCGGTTCGGCGACGGCATCGGCATCAGTTCGCGATGGGTCGCCGTGGGCAGGCTGAGAGAGGCGGGGGTGCGGATGATCGGCGGCGTGCGCTACGAACGCATCACCCCTACCGCGGTCGAGGTGGTCGACGTCGAGGGAGTGCGGCAGAGCATCCGCGCCGACACGGTGATCGTCTGCGCCGGACAGGAGCGGAACGACGACCTGGTCGCCGCGCTGGAGGCGTCGGGAATGCAGTTCGAGGTCGTCGGCGGAGCGAAGGATGCCCGCGGTGTCGACGCCGTGCGCGCCACCGCCGAAGGCCTCGCGGCCGCCCGCCGACTCGCCCCCTGACCTCCGGCCCGCCGACGCGCCTCCCCACGCGCGCCGACTCGCCCCGTGAGCCGCGCCCGCGAACCCGACCCCGCCGCGCCCGCCGATCGCGTCACCCCGGGGTGGTGACACGCCGTCTCGCTGAGGCACTGGGAGGTACCGGCAGTCACTCCCTGGCTTCGCGCAGCAGCACTAGCGTCGGAGTATGAACGAAATCCTCACCCTCAACAACGGCGTGCAGATGCCGGCGCTCGGGCTCGGCGTCTTCCAGAGCTCCCCAGCCGACACGGTCGCTGCCGTCGAGGCTGCCCTCAGAACCGGGTACCGGCACATCGACACGGCAGCCGCCTATTTCAACGAGCGCCAGGTGGGCGAGGGGATCCGGTCGTCCGGAGTCGACCGCGACGAGGTCTTCATCGAGACCAAGGTGTTCATCAGCCAGTACGGCTATGACGAGACCCTGCACGCGTTCGACGTGGCCGCCCGAAAGCTCGGCGTCGAGCAGATCAACCTGCTGATTCTGCACCAGCCGGCTCCCTGGGTGTTCGACACCACCATCGCCGCCTATCGCGCACTCGAGACCCTGCTCGCAGACGGCAAGGTGCGGGCGATCGGGGTCAGCAACTTCACCCCGGCGCATCTCGATCGCCTCTTCGAGAACACCACGGTCGTGCCCGCCGTCAACCAGATCGAATTGCACCCCTACTACCGGCAGCGCGCGAACGAGCAGGCAGACACAGATCACGGCATCATCACCCAGGCCTGGTCGCCGATCGGCGGCATCACGTTCTACCCCGGGTTCAACGACAACGCGGTGCAGAGCCCGCTGAGTGACCCGGTGATCGGTGCGATCGCCGAGGCACACGGCAAGACGAACGCGCAGGTGATGATCCGCTGGCACCTGCAGCAGGGTCGCAGCGCGATTCCGAAGTCGGTGCGCCCCGAACGCATCGCCGAGAACTTCGACGTGTTCGAATTCTCGCTGACGGATGCCGAACTCGCCTCGATCGATGCGCTCGACCAGGGCGTGCGGGGCGGCCCCGATCCCGACGCCGTCAGACCGCCTGAGCGCATCTTCACCATTCCGGAGGAGTGAGCAGGCGATAGCCCTGTCGCCCGGCGGTGCCCCCAGTCGGCCGCGCGAACAGGGTGTCGGCGACAGGCGGCGTCGTCAGGGGAGCGCGGGCTCTACGAGCTACGATCGGGGCATGAGGATCTCGCTGTTCGATGTGGCGACGGCCACCGCGCTGGCACAGATTCTGCCAGTGCTGCTGCTCGCCCTGATGGTCGAGCTGCGACGCACCGAGCTGCACCGGCGCAGTGGCCGGTTCCACATCACACGCGGCGTCATGGCGGCGTTCTTCGGAGCATTCGCAGTGATCGAGACCGTGCTGGTGCTGTCGATCGACGGGCGGGTGTTCCCGTTCCGCTGGAGCGATCTGGTGGCGGCGCTGATCATCTTCGCGCTGCTGTGGCTGCTCTTTCTGATGTCGATGGTGTCGAGCAGGCGCGAGCAGGAGAAGTCCGATTCAGACACGGGAGACCGTTCTCTCGACGCGCACGAAGACGACGACGAACTGTGACCGTTACCCGCGGTGGTTCGGCGTAACTGCGGTGGTTCGGCGTAACCGCGGTACTTCGAAGGGGCGCGGATGCGCCGAAGGGGCGCGGATGCGCCGAAGGAGCGCTGAACCGGTGCGCGGAGTCAGCTGCCGCGGGCCACGCGGCCGTCTGACTGCAGCCGGGCATCCGGCATCGCGGCCGCAGCACCGACCGTGGCCAGGGCGCAGACCAGCACCGCGATGAACGCACTGCCCGAGGCGAGGGCGATCGTCGCGGGGTCGTTCTGACCGTTCGGATGCGCGGCGTAGATGCCGTTCGCGATGGCGCCGAAGATGGCGACGCCGACCGCGCTGCCGATCGAGCGGGCGAAGAAGTTGGTGCCCGTGACGACGCCGCGCTCCTCCCAGGGCACGCTCGACTGGGCGGCGATGAGCCCCGGAGTCGCGACGAGGCCGAGGCCCAGGCCGATGACGAAACAGCTCGCCGTGACCACCACGAGGTTCGGGTTCGGGGCGGCCAGCGCCAGCGCGAGCGACCCCGCCACAGCGATCACGAGGCCGATCAGAATGGTGCGTTTGAACCCGATGCGCAGATAGAGCCTGCCCGACTGGGCGGCCGAGAGTGGCCAGCCCAGCGTGATCGCCGCTACCGCCAGGCCCGAGACGAGCGGCGTGATGCTGATCGCCCCCTCGAGATAGGTGGGCACGAACGAGGTCACGCCGAGCAGAATCGCTCCGACGCCCAGCGAGATGAGCGTGGTCGTCAGCAGCAGCCGGCGGGAGAACACCCACAACGGCAGCACCGGTTCGGCCGCGTGCCGCTCGACGAACACGAAGGCGACGAGCAGCAGGCCGCCCACGACGAAGGCGCCGACGCTGTAGATGGAGTTCCACGCCCACGCCTGGCCGCCCTCGAGCACCGCCAGGATGAGCAGGCTCATGGCGACGGTCAAGACCACCGACCCCGCATAGTCGATGCGGTGCTTGCGCTTCTCGATCTTCTCGTGGAAGCGCTGCATGATCATCCAGCCGGCGATGATGCAGAGCGGAATGTTCACGAAGAAGATCCAGCGCCACGACACGAACTCCGAGAACAGGCCGCCCAGCAGGGGCCCGGCCACCGAGGCGATGGCCCAGACGCTGGCCAGGTAGCCCTGCACCTTGGCCCGCTCTTCGACCGTGTAGATGTCGCCGGCGATCGTGACCGCCATGGGCTGAACCGCGCCCGCGCCGAGGCCCTGGATCACGCGGAAGACGATGAGCGCGGGCATGCTCCACGCCAGCCCGCACAGAATCGACCCGGCGAGAAAGAGCCCGATGCCGAGCAGGATGATCGGCTTGCGCCCGACCGTGTCGCTGAGTTTCGCGTACACCGGCACCGACACCGCCTGCGCGAGCAGGTAGATCGAGAACAGCCACGGAAACTGCGAGAAGTCACCGAGGTCGCCCACGATCGACGGCACCGAGGTGGCGAGGATCGTGGCATCGATCGCCACCAGCCCGGTGGCGAGCATGAGCGCGATGAGCAGCGGCCCGCGCTCCGAACGAAAGCCGACCCCGTGCCGGTGCGGCGAGGCGGGGGCGGCGTCTGACGTTCCGGTCGCCTCCGTCACGGAGTGACGAACCTTCCGGCCGCACTGTCGGCGGGGGCCTGCTTCTTCATCACGAAGTGCTGCTTCTTTCCGGTGGCCGTGTACGGCAGCTCCGTCACGAAGGCGTACCGGCGAGGGCGCTTGTAGCCCGCGAGCGAGACGCTCTCGCGGGTGAAGTCTTCGAGCTGCTTCGCCGCGGCAGGGTGGTCGAGCATCCGCCCCTCTCGCGGCTGGATGTACGCCACGACCACTTCGCCCCACTGCTCGTCAGGCAGGCCGACCACGATGCTGTCGGCGACATCGGGATGCCCGGCCAGCACCTCTTCGACCTGAACCGGATGCACGTTCTCGCCGCCGGAGATGATCATGTCGTCTTTGCGGCCGATGATGGTGACGATCTCGTTCTCGTCCCAGCTGGCGAGGTCGCCCGGGTAGATCCAGCCGTCGTGGAACTTCTCGGCCTCCTCCTCGGGGTTGTTGCGGTAGGCGTAGCCGCTCTTCACCGTGCGCATGATGACCTCGCCGATCTCGTGCGTGTCTTTCGACGCGAAGTCGTCGGGGGCTGCGAGCTTGTCGGCGTAGACCTTGACCACGGCCACATCGTCGTCGAGGCAGGCCCGGCCCGCGGCGCCGGCGGCGTCGGGCAGGTCTTCGGGGCGCAGGTAGGTGTTCCAGAACGCCTCTGTGGTGCCGTAGCCGTTGGCGATGCGCCTGGTGAGCACACGCTGGTAGCGCAGGGCGGCAGCGCGGTCGAGCGGGGCACCCATGGTGACGATGCCGCTCAGCGAGCTGAGGTCGCGCGGGCTCGCCTCCTGCGTGTCGGCGAGCCGCTCGAGGTTGGTGGGGGCGCCGATGACATAGGTGAGCTTGTACTGCTCGACCGCGTCGAGCACCGCGTCGGGGGTGAACTGCTGCAGGCACACGGCCTCGGCGCCCACGTAGAAGATGGAGTTGGGGCCGGCGCAGTAGTTGCCGCCGCGATGGAACCACGGCGACATGTTCATCGTCTTGTCGGTCGGCCCGAGGGGAAAGTGGATGATCGCGTCGTGGGCCGTCAGAACCTCGTTCAGGCTGGTCAGTGGCACCGCCTTCGGCATGCCGGTGGTGCCGGAGGTGTAGAGGCGGCTCGTCTCATCCCACACGGTGGCGTCGGCCGGCGCGCGAAAGCTCGGGGCGCCCTCGACCAGCAGGTCGTCGAACCGCAGCGAGCCGGGCACGATGTCGCCGTCGCCCACCGCGACCAGCATCCGCGGCTCGAACTCCGCCAGACCGAGCGCGGCGGTCACGTCGGCCGTCGCCCACGTCTCGTAGACGAAGATCGCCGGCTGCGAGTCGTTCAGGATGTGCGCGGTCTCGGCCGGGGCGAGGCGGAAGTTCATCGGTGAACTCACCGCGCGCAGCCCCTGGGCGGCCACGTAGAGAAAGGCGAACTCGGGCCGATTCATGAGCTGGTACGCCACCACGTCGCCCACGCCGATGCCGTTCGCGGCCAGACCGGCCACGAGCGCTCCGGTCACGTCGCCCAGCTCGCGGTACGTGTACGACCGGCCGCTCGTCGGATCGCTGATCGCCTTGCGGTTGGCGAACCGGTGGATGTTGCGCTCCACCGCAGAGGCGAACGTGAAGGTGTGCTCGAAGACGGTGCGGAAGGCGGTCGCGTCGTAGTCGGTGTTCGGCTCGTATGCGTTCGGCTGCTGCTCGCTCGACAGGGTCTGGGAAGAGTCGACAGTGATGCTCATGATTACCTCAAGTGATTCTCAGGAGAACAAATTCCGAGGCAACATTACGCCGATCGACACCCGTTGCTTAACACACGCGAACAGTTGTCAAGGGCGGTCACCGAGCCGGGTGCGATTCTGCCCCGGCGGGCTACGCTCGAAGCATGACGGCGAACAAGACTCTGCTCATTCTCGGTGCAAGCGGTGACCTGACCGAGCGGCTGCTGCTGCCGGGCCTGGGCAGTCTGGTGGCCAGTGGCGTGGCAAGCGACCAGGCGCTCGTCGACGGGCTGCGCATCATCGGATCCGGCCGGTCTGAGAAGTCAGACGCCGAGTGGCAGAAGTCGGTGCGCGCCGCGCTCGGCGGCGTGAAGGCCACCGGTGCGGCGGCGACCGCGCTCGTCGACGGCGCTCGTTACATCGTCGCCGACCCCACTTCGCGAACCGACCTCGAGACCCTGCTCGGCAGCGTCGAGGGCGACCTCGTCATCTACTTCGCCCTGCCGCCCGCCATCGTCGCCGAGGTGATCACAGCGCTCGCCGGGGTCGACCTGCCTGCCGGCACCGTTCTGGCGCTCGAGAAGCCGTTCGGGTCGGATGCCCGCAGCGCCGCCACCCTCAACCGGCACCTGCTCAAGCTGGTGCCCGAAGAGCAGATTCACCGGGTCGACCACTTTCTGGGCATGGCGACGGTGCTGAACATGCTGGGCCTGCGGTTCGTCAACCGGCTCATCGAACCGGTGTGGAATGCCGACAACGTCGAGAAGGTCGAGATCATCTACGACGAGAACCTCGGGCTCGAGGGGCGAGCCGGCTACTACGACCACTCGGGCGCGCTGACCGACATGCTGCAGTCGCACCTGCTGCAGGTGCTGTCGATCGTCGCGATGGAGGCGCCGACGAGCATCGACCCGGTCGACTTCCGTGCCGCGACGGCCCAGGTGCTGCGCGCCACCTCGGTGTGGTCGGGCGCGCCGGTGCTGCCCGGCACCGACGCACCCAGCCGCCGGGCGCGCTACACGGCCGGAACGATCGGAGACCGCAAGCTGCCCGCCTACGCCAAGGAGGAGGGCGTCGACCCGGCACGCGAGACCGAGACGCTCGCCGAGATGGTCGTGGAGGTGAACACCCGGCGCTGGGCCGGGGTTCCCTTCGTGCTGCGCAGCGGCAAGGCCATCGGCGAGCCGGTGAAGCAGGTCATCCTGACGCTGCGGCCGGTGGGCTTCGTGCCGCGCGGGCTCACGGGGGTGGAGTCGCCCGAGCGCATCGTGATCGGTCTTCGGCCGTCGTCGCTCTCGCTCGAACTCACGATGAACGGCGACGGCGATCCGTTCGGGCTCGAGCGGCACGACCTCGGCACCGAACTCGAGCTGAGCCCAGTGACCGCCTATGGCGAGGTGATGCGCGGCGTGCTGGGCAACGACCCGACGCTCTCGATTCGCGGTGACGTGGCCGAGACGTGCTGGCGCATCGTCGCGCCGGTGCTGAACGCGTGGCACAAGAACGATGTGCCCCTCGAGGAGTACCGCGCCGGCTCGCAGGGCCCCGCCGCCTGGCGCCACGACGTCTCCGAGTAGCCTTCGTCGCGCATCGTGTGGGCCCGACTGCTCTCAGCGCATGGGCCCACACGATGGGTTCAGAAGACCCTGATGGCGATCTCGGCCGGTTCGGCGAGCAGCCCTTCGATCTCTTCGTCGAGTCTGACCAGGGTCAGGGAGGCCCCGGCCATGTCGAGAGACGTGCAGTAATCGCCGACGTAGTTGCGGCCGACCGAGATGCCCTTCTCGTCGAGCTTCTTGTGGATGATGCCGTACAACAGGTACAGCTCGCTGATCGGCGTGCCGCCCAGTCCGTTGACCATGACGGCCACGCGGTCGCCGCTCTCGAAGGGCAGGTCGGGGAGGATCGCGTCGAGCAGCACGTCGGCGATGTCGTTCGCGGGCATCCACTTGGCCCGCCGCCGCCCCGGCTCACCGTGGATGCCCACGCCGATCTCGATCTCGTCGTCGCCGAGCTCGAACAGCGGCTCGCCCTTGGCTGGCGGTGTGCAGGCGGTCAGCGCGATGCCCATGGTGCGGGTGACGGAGTTGACCTTCTCGCCGATGCGAACGAGCTCGACGAGGTCGGCGCCCTTCTCGGCGGCGGCACCGACGGCCTTCATGACGAAGAAGTTGCCGGCCACGCCCCGACGACCCACGGTGTAGGTGGAGTCTTTGACCGCGACGTCGTCGTCGATGAACAGCGTCTTGACCTTCACGCCGTCGGCCTCGGCCACCTCTTCGGCCATCTCGAACGCCATGCGGTCGCCGGTGTAGTTGTTCACCAGCAGCAGAACGCCCTTGTCTGAGGCGAGCAGCTTCACGGTCTCGGTGATGAAGTCGAGCGGGGGCGCGGCGAACACGTCACCGGGGCAGGCCCCGTCGAGCATCCCTCTGCCCACCGTCATCACGTGCGCGGGCTCATGCCCCGAACCCGAGCCCTGGATGATGGTGACCTTGTCGTTGTTCGGTGCGTCGGCCCGGTGAATCAGGTTGTACGCCGGAACGTACTTCAGCGTGTCGGGGTTGGCCAGCGCGATTCCCTCGAGCATCTCGGGAACGAACTGCTTGGGGTCGTTGATGAACTTCTTCATTGTGTGTCTCCACGTCGTTGTGAGGGGGTGGCGGTCGGGGTGGACGGAACGGGATGAACAGATCAGGCGTGGCTGGGTCAGTCGGCCGGCCAGGTGTCGGCCAGCTTCTCGGCCAGCACCGCGAGGCCCATCGCGCCGGCGTCGACCGACCCGATGCTGCGCTCGCCGGTGTAGCTGGCGCGGCCCCGGCGGGCCTCGAGCGTGCTGGTGGCCTCGGCCGCCTCGCGTGCGGCCGTGGCCATCTTGCGCACGGCCACTGCTGCGTCGTCGCCGGCCTCGAGAGAGGCCTCGAGCGTGTCGATGGCGGGAACGAGCGCGTCGAGCAGGGTCTTGTCACCGAGGTCTGACTGACCGCGTTTCTTGATGCCCTCGACCGCGGCGCGCAGTGCCGCGACCGCGTCAGCCCCCGAGATGTCGTCGTTGCCCTTCAGGCTGCCGCCCGCCCGCAGAAAAGCGGTGCCCCAGATGGGCCCCGATGTGCCGCCGATGTGACTGGTGATCATGACCGCGACACGGCTCAGAAAGGTGCCCGAGTCGGTGCGGTCGATCGTGTCGAAGTCGGCCAGCACGAACTCGAAACCGCGGGCGAGCGAATAGCCGAAGTCGCCGTCGCCGACCACCGCGTCGAGTTCACCGAAGTACTTCTCCTGCGCCACCGACTCTTCGGCGATCGTTCGCACGACGAACTCGGTGCGGGCCAGGTCGTCATCGGTCATCTGAACCTCCTGTGGATGGGGCGGCGGGAGCGGCCGGGGCAGCGGGTGCGGCCGGGGCGGTGGGTGCGGCCGGGGCGGTCTGCGCGAGCACGGCGTCGATCGCGTCGATCGTCACGAACCCCTGCGGGCGGATGTTGTCGGGGTCGGCGAGCACCGCGAACCCGTCGGCGCCCGGATCACCGAGCGAGCTCACGACGAGGGCAGCGCCGGTGAAGTCTTCGTCGACGGTGAGGCTGCTCACGGTGACGATGGTGTTCAGTCCGGCGGCCAGGGCCGCCCGCAGCCCGTTGTTGCTGTCCTCGATCACCACGGCCTCGTCGGGCCGCAGGTCGAGCGCCTCGAGCGCGGCCAGGTAGATGTCGGGCGCGGGCTTCTTCGCCGCCACGATGTCGCCCGCGAACACGTGGAACGTGGATGCCCGCTCAGCGCCCACCGCGTGCTCGAGCACCGCGCGCACCGACGGTTCGGCCGACGTCGACGCGACCGCGAGCGTGTACCCGTGGGCGGCGGCCTCGACGGCGATGCGTTCGACCCCCTGCCGGGCGGGCAGCGCACCCGAGGCGATCAGCGCCGTGTAGAGCTCGGTCTTGCGCTTGTGCCACCGTGCCACCTCAGCGGCCTGCGCGTCGGGATCGGCCGGCAGTCCGGCCCGTGCGACGAACTCGGGCGTGAGCAGGCTGGCGAGCCGCTCTTTGCCGCCCCCGATCAGCACCTTCTCGGCGTAGTCGGCCACCGTCCAGTGCACGGGCAGCCCGAACTCGTCGAACATCTGGTTGAACGCGACGAGGTGCCCGTCGCGTTCGGTGTCGGCGAGCACTCCGTCGCAGTCGAAGATGAGGGCGGGCATCCGCTCACCAGGCCTTGCCGGCAGAACCGAAGGTGTCGGCGAGCGAGGAGGTGAGCGCGACGACGTCGCGGGAGACATCGGCGAACAGCGTCGGCGGATCCCACTTCGACGTCTCTTCAGAGCGCGTCAGGCTGGCGAGCGTCGACTGCATGAAGACCATCTTCAGCGAGGTGGAGATGTTCACCTTGGCGCAGCCGCGGGCGATGAGGTCGTGGAACTGGTCGTCGGTCATGCCGCTGCCGCCGTGCAGGGCGATGGGAATGGGATGCGCGGCGACGATCTCTGAGACCCGGTCGAAGTCGAGCGTGGGCTCGGTCTTGTACACGCCGTGCGCGTTGCCGATGGCCGGGGCGAAGACGTCGATGCCGGTGGCCTCGATGAAGCGCAACGACACCTCGAGTGATTGCCGCTTCGACTCGGTGTCAGACCCCACGCCGTCTTCGACGCCGGTGATCGACTCGATCTCGCCCTCGACGTGGGCTCCATAGCGCCGCGCTTCCGCGACGACCTCGATGGTCTGCCGCTGGTTCTCTTCGACCGGAAGCTGCGAGGCGTCGAAGAGCACAGAGTTCCAGCCGAGCTCGAGGCACTCGCTGATGACGTCACGGTACGGGCAGTGGTCGAGGTGCAGGGTGACCGGCACACTGATGCCCTCGGTCATGGCCTGCCACATGGCGAACAGCACCGGGGCGCCGATGGCCCGCACGGTCTTCACCGACGTCTGCACGATCACCGGAGAGTTGCTGTTCACCGCGCCGGTGAGCACACCCTCGAGCGTGAGGTCGTTGACGATGTTGATGGCCGGCACCCCGTACCGTTCGGCGAAGGCACGATCGACAATCTCTTTGAGCGACACGACAGGCACGGCATCTCCTCCACCTCAGAAGTGAATCTATGCAGTCGCCCCGCCCGTGGCTATGCGGGATTTCCCCCATGGGCCGTCGCCTCCGAGTGCGCCATGGCGGCCAGTGCGGTGCGGTTCGTCACCCCGCACTTGTGCAGAATCGCGCCCACGTGCTTCTCGACCGTCTTTGCCGAGATGGCGAGCAGGGTGGCGATCTGCTTGTCGGGCAGGCCCTTGACCACGAGGTTGCGCACCTCCTTCTCGCGGGCGGTCAGGCGCACCGGCATGCGGTCGGGCTGCCGCCTGCTGCCGAGCGCCTCGGCGATCGCGCGGTCGAGGTCGGCCGAGTACACCCGCGAGTTGACGATGGCGACCGAGGCGTGGGTGGCGAAGAGTTCGAGCAGTTCGGCGTCGGCCCCGGTGAACGGATGCCCGGGCTCGCCGAACACCACGAAGGCGCCGATGATGCCTTCGCTCACCGTGATCGGCACGCCGACGACCGGGCTGTCGAAGCGCACGTCGTCGCGGCTGATGTGCCCATTCGAAACCGACGAGTACGAGTCGAAGCTGACGAACCGGCCGGCACGGATGACCGCGCCCGTCACGCCCTCGTCGAGACGGAACACGTGCCCGGCCTGGCAGTGCACGTCGAGGTCGACCTCTTTGCGGTAGGTCTGCGCCTCGTGGTCGATCGTGCAGATCGAGCCGCTCTGGCAGCCGAGCAGTCGCACGGCGTTGGCCAGGATCTTTTCGAGCAGCGGCGTCATGCGGAACTCGCCGGCGAGTTCTTCAGCCAGAGAAGCCATCAGCGTCATCGAGTGCCTCATCGTCGAGAGTCAGTGGAACACACCCATCATGCGCCCGAACGCCTTCGACGTGCCAGTGGCACGAAGCTGACGAATGCTCAGAGAGACGATATGCTCTGAGAATGGATGTGGGCAGACGCTCGACGGTGCAGGTCGAAGGCCGAATCACCCGGCGCGCGACGAACGGGCTGGTGATGACGTTCGTCGACGGTCCGGGCGAGCCACTGGCGGTGGCGAGGCAGGGCGGGGCCGACGGGTTCGCTTCGAAGCTCGGGGTGCTGTTCGGCTTCGCCAACGGCGGGCGCGGGCGCCACACACTCGTCACGCGGGCGGGTTCGTCGTTCGTGGTGGCGTCGTCGAGCGGGGTGCCGACCGCGATCACGCGGGACGCTCCGGGCGCGGGGGGCGCTCCGACGGCCGGCGAGCTCGTGGCCCGGGTCGAGCGGGGTGCGACGTCGACGGTGTTCGACGCGCGGGGTGAGCCGCTGTACGTGATCGACGGCGACCCCGAGGCGGTGCGCACAGCCGACGCGTTCCGGCTGGTCATCCGCACCCCCGACGGCGCCGAGGCCGGCCGGCTCGACGTGATCAGGGCCTCGAGCGGATGGCGGCTGTCGTTCGACGGGCTGCTCGGCGCGGGGCTCGCGCTCGACGACTGGTCTGATTTCGTGGGCGACACCGGCGGGGCCCTGAAGCTCGCCGTGCTCGGCACCCGACTGGTGTTGCGCGAGCCGCCGCCGGCCGGTCGGCTCGACGTTCTGCTGGCCGTGTGCGTAGACCTGGCTGTCGGGCTGCGGCCCTACGTCGCCGGGATGGGCTGAGACCGCCGGGTCAGTTGATGCAGGCGCCCTGCGCGTACGAGGTGGTGGGTGAGTCGGTCGCGGCCGGCGTCGACGTGTCGGCGGGGGAGGCGGGGGCATCCGTCGGCGCAGCGTTCGGGTCGACGGCACTGATGCCGTCGGTGCCGAGGATGACCGTGACGTCGGCGACGTCGGCGACCTCGAGCGTGGCACCGGGGAAGTAGGCGGCGACGGCCTTGGCGTGGCCCTCGTTGCCTGCGGGGTACTGGATGGTCGTGGTGCTCGTCGAGTCGGTCGAGTCGGGCGTGCCCGTCTTGAAGCCGAAGCCGCTGAGCGCGTCGGTGTTCGAGGCCGCCACGCCGTCGGAGTCGCTGCCGTTCAGCACTGTCACCGTCACCTCGCCGACGGGCGAGGCCGTCGCGCTGTCGTAGGCCGAGGGGGAGGCGGCCGGCGCGGGCGTCGAGGTTCCGAGCACCTGGGCGATGAAGCCCGGCATGGCGGCGGTGTCGACCTGCACGATCGAGACGTCGTTTCCGTCGACGGTGATGGTCGGGGTGCCGCTGATGGGAATGGTCGCCGAGTGGATGTTGTCGGCGTTCAGCCCGCGCATCTGGGTGGCCAAGTCGATGATGTTGAGCCCCGAGTCGGTCTCGATCGACGAACTGATGGCGTCGAGCACGCTGGCGAGCTTGCCCGGGTTGAGCAGCGTTCCGGCCGACAGGATCTGCCGCGCCTCGACCGACAGGAAGTACTGCTGGCGCACCTCGCGGTCGAGGTCGCCGTTCGGCAGGCCGTGCCGCTGCCGCACGAACGACAGGGCCTCAGAGGCGTTGAGCGTCGAGACCCCGGCGGGCAGGTTCACCGCCGAGAACGGGTCGTCGACGGCCTCGTTCAGGCACACCTGCACGGGGCCGAGCGCGTCGACCACGTTGTAGAAACCGAGCAGCGAGACGCGCACGAAGTGGTCGATCGTCAGCCCGGTGAGGTTCTGGATGGTCGTGATCAGCAGCTGCGCACCGCCGGCGTCGCCCCCGCCGTTCTCGGTGCCGTACGTGAAGGCGGCGTTGAGCTTGTCTTGACCGAAGCCCGGAATGTCGACCCACGAGTCGCGCGGCAGCGAGATCATCGTGGCCGAGCTGCCGTCGGCCGGCAGGTGCACGATGATCATCGTGTCGGTGCTCGTGCCGCCGCCGTCGTCTTGGGTGCCGAGCTGGGCGAGCTGTTCGGGGGTGGCATTGTCGGGGCGGTGGTCGTCGCCGACGAGCAGGATGTTCTGGTCTTTGTTGTTCGTGCTGCCGCCGGGTATGGCGTCGATGTGCGTGATGCCGTTCACGAAGCGCTGGTAGTTGTAGACGACATAGCCGCCGGCGACCAGCAGCACCAGCACGACCCCGATGACCGCCCAGCGCGTGGCGACCTGGCGTCGGCGGCGACGCCGGCGCTGTTCGGGGGTCAGTACGCGGTGCTGATGGGGCGGAGTCTGGGTTGTCATCGAGACAGAGCCTAAGCAGCCCCTGCCCGACAAACCCTGAGCGACCCGGCTGTTTCGCAAACTCGATGGCAGCGGCTCGGTGTAGGCATTGCACCTCTTGCGTGCAAGCCCTAGACGGCGGGCACCGCGACAGCGAGTCTCATAACAGAACAGCGTGAACGCAGTCACGGCACATTAGACGAAGACGAAGAGAGACAGACGATGTTCGAACACTTCACCACCCCCGAAGAGATCTTCAGCTTCAAACTCGGGGCGGCACTGACGATGGAGAACGACACCCTCGCCATGCTCGCCGAACTGGAAGCGACAACCTCGCGGCCAGAGCTGAAGCAGTCGTTCAGCGCGCACGCCGAAGAGACGCGGGGGCAGATCGAGAACCTCAGGAGGTGCTTCGCCCTGCTGGGCGAAGAGATCGTGGAGGCCCCGTCGCCCACCACCAAGGGGCTCGCAAAAGAGGCGACCGCCTCGGTCAAGAAGACCGACCCGAGCATTGTTGACGCGGTGCTACTGGCGGGTGCGCTCGAGACCGAGCACTACGAGGTGGCGGTCTACGAGGTCTTGGTGACGAATGCACATGCTCGGGGTGCCGGAGATGTGGCGGCACTGTTGCAGCAGAACCTCGACCAGGAGCTGGCGGCGCTCGACAAGGTGAAGGCCAACGCGGAGCGTATCTCGACAGACGGCATCGCGTATACGCCAGCAGCACCCTGACGGTGTGCGGAGGATAGGAAGCGGGGAATACTGGAGAGCAGCCGAGGTTGTAGCTTATGCAAACGCATAGAAGCTCGATCTGAAAGAGGTTGTCATGCCAGAACACGACTCACCCACCCGCACCATCGAGTTCGGGCTCGACACGTTCGGCGACGTGACGGCGACACCCGACGGCGCCCCCGTCTCGCAAGCCCAGGTCATTCGCAACGTCGTCGACGAGGGCGTGCTGGCCGACCAGGTCGGGCTGAGCTTCTTCGGCGTGGGGGAGCACCACCGAGAAGACTTCGCTGTGTCGGCCCCCGACGTGGTGCTGGCTGCCATCGCGGCGCGCACCACGGGCATCCACCTCGGTTCGGCGGTCACCGTGCTGAGTTCTGACGACCCGGTGCGTGTGTTCCAGCGGTTCGCGACGCTCGACGCCGTATCGAACGGGCGTGCCGAGGTCATTCTCGGGCGCGGCTCGTTCACCGAGTCGTTCCCGTTGTTCGGCTACGACCTGTCTGACTACGAGACGCTGTTCGAAGAGAAACTCGAGCTGTTCGCAGCCCTGCGCGCCGAGCAGCCGGTGACGTGGAACGGGTCGACCAGGGCGCCGCTCGCCGACCAGCGCGTCTTTCCCACCACCGAGAGCGGTGCGCTGCGCACGTGGGTCGGCGTCGGCGGCAGCCCCGAGTCGGTGGTGCGCAGCGCCAGGTACGGCCTGCCCATGATGCTCGCGATCATCGGCGGCTCACCGAGCCGGTTCGCTCCCTACGTCGACCTGTATCAGCGCGCGATGGCGCAGTTCGGGCATCCGGTCGAGGCGATCGGCGTGCACTCGCCCGGCTTCGTGGCCGACACCGACGACGAGGCACGCAACGAGTTCTTTCCGCACTACCAGGCGATGCACGCCCGCATCGGTGCGAGCCGCGGCTGGCCGCCCCTCACCCGCCTGCAGTTCGACGCCGAGGCGAGCGTCGAGGGTGCGCTGTACGTGGGCTCGCCCGAGACCGTCGCGCAGAAGATGGCCCGCAACATCGAGACGCTCGGCGTGAACCGCTTCGACCTCAAGTACGGCGCCGGCACCCTCTCGCACGAGAGCATGATGAAGAACATCGAGCTCTACGGCACCCAGGTTGTGCCGCGCGTGCAGCAGCTGCTCGCCGAGAGCTCGGCGTCGGTCTTCGCCGAGTAGCCCGCCGGTCAGCGGTCGAAGGTGGCCGGCAGCACGACGTTGGGCGGCACGTCGGCGAAGAACGGGGCGATCTGCTTCGGGCGGTAGCCGGCGATGCCGCAGCCGATCTCGGTGACGAGAAAGGTGAGGTGCGGATGCTCGCGCGCGAAGCCGAGAAAGCCCGAGACCTCTGATGCCAGCACCCGCAGTCCGCTCATCGTGTCGATGCCGTAACTCTGACCCTGCAGCCCATTGGCCTGGCCCCACACCGCACCGAACTTCTCGTACGCGGTGCGGGCCGCACCGCCGCCGTGCATCCCGCCCGCGTTCGAGCCGAAGACGAACACTTCGTTCGGCTCGAGGCGCGTGATACGGGCCGGCGTGTGCGCGGTCGTACGCTCTTTACGCAGACGGGCGGTGCCGGTGTCGGGCTGGGCCGTGCTGCGGCGGGTGCGATCGGTCATCAGAGCTCGACGGTGTGGCTCTCGCCGACGTCGGGCTGGCCCCCTGTGACGGCGGCCTTGGCCACCTTGAACAGTGTCAGAGCCTTCGGTTCGTCGGTCGCCCAGTATTCGGCCGATGACGCCTCGACCTTGAGCAGTGCCACGGTCGGGTCTTCGCGGCCCTCGGGAAACCAGGCCTCGGCGTGGGTGTTCCACAGCTCGTCGATCTTGGCCGCGTCGCGCACGATGCTCGCCGTTCCGGCGATCGACACGAACCCCTTGCCCGACTCCATCGAGACGTTGACGTGGGGGTTGTCGCGGATGTTCGCCGTCTTCGGACTCGGGTCTTGCGTGAAGAAATAGAGGTCGCCGTCGAACCCGTTGTCTTGCACGGCGAGCGGGCGGGAGTGCAACTCGCCCGACCCCGTGACGGTGGTCAGCAGCGCGACGCGCGACGCCCGAACCAGCTTGTCGAGCGTGGCGATGTCTTCGGCATGGGTGGTGGTCGGAGTGGTCTCTGAATCGGTCATGCTTCGACGCTACGCCGGGGCATTTTCTCCTGCGACGGGGTTGACAATCGCGGGAGCGTGCTTCGACACCCGCGCCCGAACGGCGCTGCCGGCGCACACCACGACAACGGTCGCCGCGATGACCACGACGGGGTCGAGACCCTCGCCGAAGAGCAGCGCGGCCCACACGATGGTGAGCACCGGCTGCAGCAGCTGAACCTGGCTGATTGTGGCGATCGGGCCGATGGCGAGCCCCCGGTACCAGACGAAGAATCCGATGAACTGGCTGACGATGCTGACGTAGGCGAGAGCCAGCCAGGCCCCGGGGCCGGCCGTCAGGGGGCCATGTGATGCTCCGACGAGCGCAAGCGGCAGCATCACGGGCAGCCCGATCACAAGCGCCCAGCAGATGATCTGCCACGAACCGAGCTCGCGGGCGAGCAGCGCCCCCTCGGCGTATCCGATGGCAGCCAGAACGACCGCCGCGAGAAGCAGCAGGTCAGACGGGTGCAGGCCGGTGAGGCCGCCGCCGCTGACCGCGACGAACACGACCACGGCGCCGAGCCCGGCGATGCTCGCCAGCCAGAAGGCGCGGCTCGGGCGCTCGCCGCCGCGCAGCACAGCCACGACCGCCGTCGCTGCGGGCAGCACGCCGATCACGACGGCGCCGTGCGCCGCGGGCGCGCTCTGCATGGCGAAGCTGGTCAGCAGCGGAAAGCCGGCGACGACGCCCGCCGCCACCACCAGCAGGCGCAGCCACTGCCGGCCACGGGGCAGACGGGGGCGGATGACCAGCAGCACGATGATCGACAACGCCGCCGCGACGACCGCCCGACCGGCCCCCACGAACAGCGGATCGAGCTCACCCACGACGACTCGGGTGAACGGCAGGGTGAACGAGAACGACAGCACCCCGAGAAAGCCGAAGACGAGACCGGCGGAGACGGGACGCCGCGTGCGGCCGGCCGATGCAGTGCGCTGTGGCCGGCCGGCCGGCCGCTCACCCTGCGCCGACCCGATGTTCGCCTCCGGACTCGATATCGGTAGACGGGGCTCGGCGATAGCGCTACTCTCATCTTTCATGGGCCACGATAGCACCGAGTCGGCCATCGAGCGCGAGCTGCGCGGCCGCATCGCCGCCGGACCGGCCGGCGCCAGATTGCCCTCCACCCGCTCGCTCGTGGCGCGGTTCTCGGTCAGTCCGCTCACCGTGCAACGGGTCGTACAGCGACTCGTTCGCGACGGCCTCATCGAGACGCGGCCGGGTACCGGCTCGTTCATCTCTGCGCGGCGTCAGCTCGGCCGCTCCGACTTCTCCTGGCAGACCACCGCTCTCGGCGCCGCCCGCACCAGCATGCAGGCGGTCGGAACCGCGATGGCCCTCGAGGCGAACAGCCCGATCGTCATGCACAGCGCCTACCCGAGCGAAGAGCTGCTGCCGATGCGCCTCGTGCGTGCGGCCCTGGCCCGCGCGGCCCGCGGCGGCGCGAGCGTCGACCGCCCGTTGATCGGCGGCCTGCCCGACCTGCGGGCGTGGTTCGCGAGCGAGATCGACGCCAATGCGCCCGCCCGGGCATCCGGCGTCTCGGCCGACGACGTCATCGTCGTTCCGGGCAGCCAGAGCGCGCTGGCCTCGATCTTCAGGGCGCTGGCCCAGCCGGGCGACGCGATCGTGATGGAGTCGCCGACGTACTGGGGTGCCATCGCCGCGGCGCACCAGGCCGGCCTCGTCATCGTTCCGGTGGCACGGGGTGGGGCGGCTCCGGATGCCGTCGCCCTCGACGACGCGATCGCGACGTCGGGCGCGCGGCTCTTCTACGCGCAGCCGCACTTCGCCAACCCGACGGGCGCACTCTGGTCGGCGGCCGAGCGCGCCGCCATTCTCGCTGTGGTGCGCTCGCGCGACGTGTTTCTGATCGAAGACGACTGGGCGCACGACTTCGGCATCGACGCCGACCCGCGGCCGCTCGTCGCTGACGACACCGACGGGCACGTGGTGTACGTGCGGTCGCTGAGCAAGAGCGTGTCGCCGTCGCTGCGCGTCGGTGCGGTGATCGCGCGTGGTCCGGCCCTGGCGCGCATCCAGGTCGATCGCACCGTCACCGACCTCTACGTCAGCGGAGCCCTGCAGGCGGCCGCGCTCGATGTCGTCACCGACCCGGGCTGGAGGCGACACCTCGCCCGACTGCGGGTGAGCCTCGGCGCGCGGCGTGATGCGCTGGCGGGCGCGATCGTGGCCCAGCTCGGGCCAGAGACGCTGACCCACCTGCCGAAGGGCGGCCTCAATCTCTGGCTGCGCTTCGACGACCGAGTGGATGTTCGTGACCTCGTCGCCCGAAGCCTCGCTGCCGGCGTGACGATGGCGCCGGGGTCGGAGTGGTTTCCGGCCGAGCCTCCGGGATCGTTCGTGCGCCTGAACTTCTCGGGGCCGCACCCCGAGCGCTTCGCCGAGGGTATCGGCATCGTCGCGGGGCTGCTCGCCTGAACCGGGTCAGCGCTTCGGGAGCTCCTGCAGAATCCAGCGGTTGCCGTCGGGGTCGGCGAACGTGACGAAGGTTCCCCAGGGCTGGAGGTCGGGTTCGGTCGCCTCGACACCGTGTTCGGTGAGGTGCCGGTGGGCATCCGCTGCACTGTCGACGACGACCTGGATGGCGTCGAGCGTGCCGGGCTGCATCTCGCTGACGCCCTCGCCGAACGCGATCGAACACGCCGACCCTTCGGGGGTGAGCTGCACGAAGCGCACGTGCTCGTTGACCCGCGAATCGAAGTCGGCGGTGAAGCCGACCTGGTCGACGTAGAAGGCTTTGGCCCGGTCGACATCGGTGACGGGCACGAGGATGAGTTCGATTCTGAATTGCATGAGCGGCTTCTTTCGATTCAGGGTGAGGTGTGGAGTAGTTCTGCTGACGAGCGTAGGAGTCAATCAGGTCGAATCGTGTCCTGATTGAACGCATACTGGAGACATGGCCGAGACCACCTCCCGCACCCTCGAGCTGCTCACCCTGCTGCAGACGCACCGGCAGTGGGCCGGCCCCGAGCTCGCCCTGCGGCTCGGCGTCACCGGGCGCACCCTGCGGCGCGACATCGAACGGCTGCGCGAGCTGGGCTACCGCGTCGTCGCCGAGCGCGGCGCCCAGGGCGGCTACCGGCTCGAGGCGGGATCGCAGTTGCCGCCGCTGCTGCTGACCAACGACGAGGCGGTGACCATGGCGATCGGGCTGCGCCTCGCCGCGGCGCAGGGTCTGGTCGACGGAGCCCTCACGACGCAGACGGCGCTCGCGAAGTTCGAGCAGGTGCTTCCCTCGGCGGTGCGTGAGCGAGTGAACGCACTCGCGGCCACCATCAGCCCCGAGACGCCGCGCGGTGCTCCGGTGGCGGGGGAGCTGCTCGGCCAGCTCGCCCTCGCCTGCCGCGACCGCGAGCGCATCCGCTTCGCGTACACCGCCGGCGACGGCACCGAGAGTGCCCGGGTGGTCGAGCCGCACTCGCTCGTGGCCGCCCGGCGAAGCTGGTTTCTCGTGGCGTGGGATCTGCAGCGCGACGACTGGCGCACCTTCCGCGTCGACCGGTTGTCGTCGCTCTTCGGCACGCGGGTGCACTTCGCGCAGCGCTCACTGCCGGTGCCGGATGCAGCGACCTTCGTCGATGCGAACACGCAGGCGTTGCGGCGGCGATACCACGCAGAGGTCATCCTGCAGGTCTCCCCGGCGCGGTTCGCCGAGCTGCTCGGCCCGTGGGCCCGCGACGCGACGGAATTCACGGGGGATCCCGCGCCCGCCACGCGTGCCGGCGGTGGGGGCGCCCGCGGGGTCGCGGCCACTGCGCCCGCCACGCGCTGGCCCATCGGCGCCGACACCGTCGAGTCACTCGTGAGTACGCTGCTCTGGATACCGGCCGGCATCGACTACGAGGTGCGGGCCGACCCTGCCATCGTCGACTTCATCACGGCCGCGGGGCTGCGGTTCGGTGTCGCGGTCGCCCGACCGTGATGCCGGGGCCCCGCAGTACGGCATTCGTCATGTTTCAAGCTTGGGCGGCTATCGTTGCGACACAGATCTCTGTGAGCGCCGGCCGACCGGTTGCGCCACACCCGTCGAAAGCGAGACACGAGAGAGCATGAACGGCAGTTTCGCCGCGGCGTCGCCCTACGAGGTGCTCGGGGTCAGCCCGTCGTCGACCGAAGACGAGCTGCGCCGCGCCTACCGCCAGCGCCTGCGCGAGGCGCACCCCGACACGGGTGGTACGCCTGAGGCGTTCCATGCCGTGCAGGAGGCGTGGGAGCAGGTGGGCACCCCCGCCGACCGTGCCGCCTACGATGCGGGGTCGGGAGTGCGGGGTGCGGCTCCGGATGCCCGGGCCTCGAGCTACGCGGCCGGTGGCCGGGCATCCGCGGGCCAGGGTGCGGCGGGTACCTCGCCGAAGGCCCGCTCGTACGGCCACCCCGGCGGCGAAGAGCGGGAGCACTACCTGACGCTGATGCGGGAGTGGGTGGGGCGTGGTGTCGAGCTGAAAGACCCGTACGACCCCGCGCTTGTGCGCTCGGCGCCACAGGAGATCAGGCGCTGGCTGGCGAAAGCGATGGCCGAGGAGGAGACGGCGCGCATCGTGTCGACCCTCGGCATGGGCTTCACGGTGTGGAACAACGTCGCGGTGGCAAAGACGGGCGGCAACATCGACCACGTGGTGCTAGGGCCGGCCGGGCTGTTCGCCCTGCAGTCGCACGACTGGGGGAGCCCGGTGCGGGTGTCGAAGGGTGAGCTCACCGGCGCCGCCGCCATCGGTGACGACGAGCCGCTGCGCACGCTCGGCGCGAACGCACGGGCGCTGGGTCGGGCGCTCGGCGTGCGGTTCACGGCGATCGTGGTGGTGGTGCCCGACGACGACCTGGCGCAGCCCTTCGAGCAGGTCGAGCGGGGCCGGCAGGCCGGTGCTGTGGTCATCCGCCGGTCGGTGCTGCCCCAGCTGTTGCGGTCGGGGCTCGGCGGTTCTGAGGGTGTCAACATCGACCGCATCTTCGATCTGCGGTCGCGGCTGCAGGCGGGCATCCAGTTCGTCTGATCGACGGAATCTGTTCGTCGTGCGTTCACCCTGCACGCGCTTGCAACGTCACCACAGAAAAGCCTGAATGTTTAGGCATGGATGTGACAAATTGGTAACGAACGGATAACCTCGACAAGTCGCCTTGTTCACCCGAAGAGCGAGACGCGTTGTCGGGTGAACCCCAACCCGACGTGCGGGCCAGTGAAAGACGCTGCGCCTGCGAGCACCCGATCGGTGCTGGAGGACTACGACACGTGACGGATTCGAGCCGAGAACCAGGCGCAGCAGGCGCCGGGAACCCCCGCCCGAACCCCGGAACATCGAAGGCCGCAGCTGACTCAGTCGGCGAGTCCTCGGGCTCGTCGCCGCGACGGTCGTCGGTCCGCCCGTCGTCCTCACCCGCGGCGCATGAGGCGCCCGTGTCGTTCTCGGTGCCCGTGTCGCTCGAATCGATCAGCCGTCGTGAACTGCGACAGCGCGAGTCGGTCGCCGACGTTCATCCCGCAGTCGAGACCCGCCGCCAGCGCCGGGAGCGCGAGCTCGCCGCCGCCCTGGCTGCCTCGTCGACCGCCTCCGAGCAGCTCGCCCCGACCTCCGTTCCCGCCCAGCGCCCGCCGCGAACCGTGTCGACCTCACTGTTCGCCCAGCAGATCGCCGCGATGGCTGCCGGTGCGGCGAAGCCCGAGACGGCGGAGCCTGCCATTGCCGAGGGCGTCTCGCCCTCTGCCGAGCTCGTCGATGCGCCCGAGTCCGTCGATGCGCCCGAGCCCACCGATGGCCCCGGGCTCGTCGCCGTCGCCGAACCGGCCGCTGCCGTCGAGTCGACCACCGCTGTCGCCGCGTCTGTCGTGATCGACGAGCCGAGCCTGGCCGAGCAGTTCGCCTACGACGACGAGCCGATCACCGACGCCCTCACGATCATCCCGACCCGGTCTGATGCGCAGCACGAGGCCGCCATGACCGCCGCCGCCATGACGGCCGCCGCCAATCCGGCCATCGCCGGGCGGGACGCCGAGGCAGACGACGTCGTCGCGATCGACCGACCGTTCGAGCGCGCCCCGCTGAACGAGGCGCCCATGGTCACGGTCGGCACGCTGTCGTTCGCACGCACCGCAGCGGATGCCCGGCCCGAGCCGCGCGCCGCCAGTTCGTCGATCGCCGCCCCCGGCAAGCGCCGAGTGCTTCCGGCGCGCCGAAGGCGCAGCGCATCCACGCATCCGCAGAGCCGCAAGCGCACCATCGTGAACACGGTCGTCATGGTCGCGACAGCCGGACTCGTCGCCACCTTCGCACTCCCCGCCTACGCCAACTCCGACCTGGGGCTGCTGGGCAACTCGAACTCCTCCGCCTCGGCCGAGATTGGCATCCAGAGCCTGACGGTCTCGAGCGGCGCGATCCAGGACGCCCCGCGCGACGGCTACACCAGCACGGGCGACATCGCCTCGATGGACTCGACGACCGGAACGACCGTCTCGCCCACCGTGCAGGCCCTCGCTTCAGAGCTGATGGCAGACGTCGCCTCGGGCAAGCTGGTCGGTTCGGTGCCGAACCACATCGTCGAGATCCAGTACCTCGCGCAGGGCATCGTGGTGCCCGGCTGCGGCGTCGACTATCGGGTGCTGCAGGCCATCAAGGTGGCCGTCGACAACTTCGACAAGGTCGGCATCAGCGACATCAACCGCAAGTGCACGGGCCAGATCGAGGGCGCCGGAACGGCGTCTGCGCACTACACCGACGGCGGCGGCCACGCGGTCGACTTCTACATTCTGAACGGCCACGGGCTCACCGGCGCCGACTCGGATTCGCTCAAGCTGATCGCGCTGCTCGACCCGCTCGTACCGCCCGGCAGCGGACTCGGCCAGGCCGAGTGCCGCGGGTCGACCTCTGTGACGAACTTCGCGCCGTTCGACGACACCTGCACGCACGACCACATCGACTTCCTGAACGCGAAGGGCGTCGCGCTCAAGAGCAGCTGACCCGTGCCGTGGGGCCGCACGAGGGCGTCTGCTCGGCCAGGTGGCGTGCGACTGGGCGTCGACTGACGACGGGCTCAGTGCAGTGCCCCTGGAACCGGCTGCGGGCAGGCCTCGTTGATGGCTCGCCAGTCGTCGTCTGACATGGTCTGGCTGAGGGCCGCCAGCTCGCTCGACGCCATCGCCGACCATGGCGCGCTGTCGTAGTCGTCGACGAACTGCTGCTCGCTGGGCGGCTCGTCGACCTGATAGCCCTGGGCCTGAAGGCATGCCCGCTCAGCAAGCTCGGCCCGGTAGAGCAGGTGCTTCTGGTTGTCGTCGACCGGAAACTCGGCCTTCACCCGGTCGTTGCAGGCCCACGTGTCGGCGAGGTAGAGCTGGTACTGCTCCGCCGGAATCGTGTCGCTCGTCGCCTGGATGGCGCCGTCGTCGGTGAGCGTGACCTGCCAGCCGCGCGCGGTGATGCAGCGGTAGAGCGCGTCGACGACGGGGGACTGGCTGAGCGCAGGTTGGTTCGCAGCGGGGTCGGCGCCCCGGCCATCCGGAGCCGACGTGGCAGCGCACCCCGCCAGAACGACGGTCGCGAGCACCACGCCGAGCAGCGCCGACCACAGCCTCGGTGGCCGGGGCAGCGCCCCCGGGCGCAGTCTCGCGACACGAGGCGCAGCGGGTTGTGGTCTGAAAACGTGAGGCATATAGTGAGGATTCATCACCTCTAACGATCCCACTGAAACGGCTTCAGGTCAATGCGCTCGGGGGGTGCGAAAGGATGCACTATGAAACTCCTCCCCTCGTCGGTCGCGGCTGCGGTGCTGGCCTCCGGGCTGGTGCTCACCAGCGCCCTGGGCGCCTCGGCGAACTCCACCGACATCGGCTCGCAGGTGTGCGGCTTCGGTGGCCCCGCGGCGGCCTCGACCGCCTACGTGAACGCGACGAGCGTGCACTACCACCAGGCGAACGCCGTCGCGTGGGGCAGCCAGACCTTCGGGTCGGGCTTCCACCGGTTCTCGTACGGCAACGGGGTCGTGACCATGCAGATCAGCTACCCCTCCGGCACCGAGACCGGCCACGCCTTCTCGTGCGCGAACGGGTCGTTCTGACCCATGCCGAACGGGCCCTTCGAGACGCTCGCGCAAGCGCGGGCGGCCGAGTCGCGCGGCCGGCTGCGCGGCTCTGACGCGTTGATACTGGCCTGCGCCGAGGCGGGTGTACGTCTCGGCCGCTTCGACCAGCGCGTGCTCGACGAGGTCGGCCGGCTTGAGAGCGAGACGGTGTGGGTGCTCGCCTCGATCATCCGGCGCGCGGGGTCTGTGGGGCAGTGACGCACCGATTCAGACGGATGCCCGGGGGCGCCGCCGCGCGGGTCATCGCGGCGGCGGTCGTGCTGGTGGCCGGAGCGGGGTGGGCCTTGACGGTCATCCTGTCGCCGGCCGCCGGCGTGTCCGTGTCAGACGACTTCACGCTGGTCACGGCGGTGGAGGGCGATGTGGGGGCGCATCTCACGCTGAACGTCGCCGCGCAGTGGAACCTGCAGGCCGTTGGAACGAACGAAGCGGCCGGCGTGGTCACCTCGGTCGACCTCGGCCCGGGGCAGCTGGTCGACGAGGGTGCACGCCTCTACTCCGTGAACCAGCGGCCGGTCGTGGTGGCAGAGGGTGATGTTCCGGCGTACCGGGCGATCGGGCCGGGCGACTCGGGCGCCGACGTGGCGCAGCTGCAGCGTATGCTCGCGCGGCTGGGGTTCTACGGGGGTGACGCGGGCGCAGCGGGCGACTCGGGTGGCGCGGGTGGCGCGGGCGACTCGGGCGGCGCGCGTGGCGCGGCTGACTCGGGCGACGGGGGCGACGCCGACGGCCACGTCGGTGCGTCGACGGTGGCCGCCATCTCGGCGTGGCAGCGCTCGCTCGGCGAGGATGCCGGCGCCGAAGGTGCCAGCGCCTCCGCTGAAGGTGCCAACGCCACCGTCGCGTTCGGCGACGTCATCTTCGTTCCGCGGCTGCCGGCGCGGCTGGCTCTCAAGCCAGACGTCGTGACACGGGGCGCCACGCTCGCGGGCGGCGAGCCGGTGCTGCAGTGGCTCGGGGAGTCGCCGGTGTTCACCCTGCCCGTGAGCACCGACCAGTCGGCGCTGGTTTCGACGGGCACCCGCGTGCTGATCGACGACGGCTCCGGCGACACCTGGCAGGCCGTCACGGCCGGCCGCGCGGAGAGCACCTCGGGCACCGTCGTCGTCGCGCTCGTCCCGGCGCCGACCGACGCGACCCCGCCCTCCGATGCCGCCGCGCCCGCTCAGCCGCCCGGCTCGGCGAACGGTGCTCAGGCGGGGCCGATCTGCGCCGCCGACTGCGACGCAGTGCCGGTGGTGGGCCAGACGCTGTTCGTCTCCCGCGTGGTCACCGTCGAGACGGCGCACGGAACCGTCGTCCCCTCCGCTGCCCTCCGCTCGACGGCCGATCAGACCGTCATCGTCATCGACGCCGGCGGCAGCGAGCATGCCGTGCGCGTGACGACTGCGTCGCAGGGCCTCGCGGTCGTGTCGGGTATCGATCCCGGGCTGGTGGTGCGTGTGGCCATCGATGCGGGGCAGGGTGATGCGGCATCCGTCGTCACCGGGCCTGCCGCGACGACCCCTGCGATCGCTCCATGACGCGCCGCGCAGACGCGGAAGCGACGGCGGCAGCGGCCGACCTGGCACGCCGCGACCACCCCTCCGCTGACCCAGTGACTCGACGCGCAGGCGCGAATGCGGCACAGACCGGGGCCGGTCACCGGGCCCGCAGCGGCGTCACCTCGGGCGGCCCGGCGCTGCGAGCTGCTTCGGCGAACGCCGCGAACCCGGCGAACGTGCCCGTGCTCGAGGCGGTCGGGCTGCGGTTCGCGTACGAGCGCGCCTCTCCGATCATCGACGGGTTCACGGCGCTGTTCGAGCCGGGCGAGCTCGTCGCGCTGACCGGACCGTCGGGGCGCGGCAAGTCGACGCTGCTCTACCTGCTCGGGCTGCTGGTGCGGCCCCTCGCCGGGCAGGTGCTGTTCGAGGGCGAACCCACGGGCATCCTGAACGATGCCCAGCGTGCCAGGCTGCGCGCCACCCGGCTCGGCTTCGTGTTTCAGGATGCCGCACTCGACCCCACGCGCAGCATCCTCGACAACGTGGTCGAGACCAGCCTGTACCGCGGGGTCGACCGTCGGCGGTCGCTGACGCGCGCGCGGGCGCTCGTCGAGCGGTTCGGTGTCGAGCGGCGGGCGGAGTCCCGGCCCGGCCAGATCTCGGGTGGACAGGCGCAGCGCATCGCCCTCTGCCGCGCGCTGATGAACGACCCTCGACTGATACTGGCCGACGAGCCGACCGGCAACCTCGACCGGGAGTCGGCGGCCATCGTGCTGGGTGCATTCCGCGAGCGGGCAGAGGCCGGCGCGTGCGTACTCATCGCCACCCACGATCTGGCGCTGGTGTCGCAGTGCGATCGCGAGCTCGCCCTGTGAGCGCACGCACAGACACGGGCGGCGCGGCGCCGGGCGGCCCGCCGCGCGCGGTTGTGCGGGAGACGGCGGCGTCAGCGGGTGCGGGGCGCGCAGTTGTGCGGGAGACGGCGGCGTTCGTGGGTGTGGTGCGGGCGGTCGTGCGGGAGGCGGTGGCTTCCGCGGTCGCGGCGCGGGTGGCGTCGGTGCTGACGGTGACGGTGGTCGCGGTGCTCTGTGCTGTCGTGCTGCTCACCACCGGACGCACGGTCGGCGCCCAGAACGCCATCGTCGCCAGCATCGACAGCGCCGCCACACGCTCGGTCATCGTGCGGGCGCCGGCCTCGTCTGGGCTCGACACCACCGTGCTCGACCGCCTCGCACACTCCGGTGGGGTTGCCTCGGCGACCGCCTTCGGGCCCGCAGACGACGTCGTCAACGCCGCCTTCCCCGGGGGCCAGCGCGTTTCGCTGCGCGCCGAGTACTCCCTGCCGGTCGCCTCCGGCACCCCACCCACCGCCGCCGGCGGCGACGCCCCGGCCAGCGCGTCGCCCGCGGCCGGCCGCGCACTCGGCCTCGCCGACGGCATCGGTGCGGTGGCATCGGTCGCCACCGGCGCGGCCTACGACGTTCTCGGCGTGCGTGCTCTCCCCGACTACCTCCGCTTTCTCGATCCGGTGGTACTCGTTCCGGAGCGAACCGATGACGTGCCTACCCCTGCCGCCGGCAGCGCACCGCACCCCGTCAGCGTGCTGGTCGTGGTCGCGACGTCGAGCGCGCAGGTCGAGGCGGTGGCCGCCCTCGTCACGTCGGTGCTCGGGGTGACGAGTCGCGACGGGGTGACGGTCACGACCAGTGCCGCCCTGACCGCGTTGCGCGGCTCGGTGCAGGCGCAGCTGGGGGAGTTCAGCCGATCGTTCACCCTGCTCGTGTTCGGCGTCGGCGGAGTGGCAGTGGCGGCTGTGCTCTACGGCCTCGTGCTGCTGCGCCGCCGCGACTTCGGCCGCCGCCGCGCGCTCGGCGCCTCCCGGTCGCTCATCGTGGCGCTGCTGCTGGCGCAGGTGGCGGTGCTCGGCACCGCCGGTTCTGCCGTCGGCTGCCTGGGCGCCGCGATCACGCTGCTCGCGACGGGCGACCCGCTGCCCACCGTCTCGTTCATCGCGGCCGTCGCCCCGCTCTCGGTGCTCACCGCCCTGGCGGCATCCGTTGCACCGGCCCTGATCGCGAGCACCCGTGAGCCCCTGCGCGAACTGCGCGTGCCCTGAGACGGCGGTTCGACGAGCGACGCGTGCATCGGGGTGCCGGCGTCGCGCACCCCGCGAAACCCCCGCTCGACAAGGCAGACGCGCGTGCGGCCGCGGGCACGTAGGCTCGAAGGGTGACGATCATCCGCATTCCCGCCGCCGAGTGGGCCGAACTCGAGCGCGCCCACCAGCAGCGCGCGGATGCTCTCACCGCCGCCTGGCGCGGCCGCCGGCTCACGGGCGAGACGCACGCGGTCGACGATTTTCTCTTCACCTACTACCCCTACAAACCGTCGCTGCTTCGGCGGTGGCATCCGGGGGCGGGCGTCGCCCTCGAGCATGCCGCCGCCCTCGACCGCGCGATCTACAAGTGGTACCGCACCGACGATGCGGGCGCGAGCCTGGTCGACGCGGCCGGGATGCTGGATGCCCGCGGCTCGACCATCGGCTTCATCGAGCGTCTGCTCGGCTCGACGGCCGCCCGCCCCGCGCAGTTCGGCTGCTTCGGGCTGCACGAGTGGGCCATGGTCTACAGACTCGCCCCCGGCGAGGTGCGGCACGAGGCCCTCGGCCTGCGCCTGAGTGCTGATGAGACCGACCGGGTGGTCGAGGCGAACCACATCGCCTGCTCGCACTTCGATGCGTTCCGGTTCTTCACCCGTGACGCCGTCGGCCTGAACACGATGAGCCCGTCGCGCGAGAACCAGGAGTTCACCGAGCAGGCCGGCTGCCTGCACGCCGGCATGGATGTCTACAAGTGGGCCATCAAGCTCGGCCCGCTGGTGCCGGGCGACCTGCTGCTCGACTCGTTCGAGCTCGCCCGCGACATCCGTCAGCTCGACATGCAGGCGTCGCCGTACGACGTCTCCGAGTTCGGCCTCACCCCGGTCGCAATCGAGACCCGAGCCGGAAAGGTCGAGTACGCTGCCCGCCAACGCGCCTTCGCCGCCCGCTCGAACGCCCTGCGCGCCCGCGTTCTCGAGTGCATCGCCCGCGCCCGTTCGGTGACGCATTCCCGCCCGGCGCTCTCGGCTGAGGTGGATGCCGGCCCGGCGGTTGTGGCGGAAGCGTTCGATGGAGTCAGCGGCCGCGCAGGCGGTCGACGTCTCGCCGTTCGCGTTTAGTCGGGCGCCCCGCACCCCGGTCGCGAACGGCCACCTGCGGCACGGTCTCGCGGGGAGGTGGCGGGGGAGTCAGGTCGCGGAAGCACTGTGCCGCCACGGTCGCACCGACCCGCTTCACAACGAGCTTTTCGACGACGAGGATGCGGTCGAAGCCCCCCTGCCTGATGCGCACTTCGTCGCCGATGTGCAGCGGTGCCGCGGCCTTCACCTTCTCGCCGTTCAGACGCACGTGGCCCGCCCGGCAGGCCGTGGTGGCGGCCGACCGTGTCTTGAACTGCCGAACCGCCCACGCCCAGCTGTCGACGCGGGCGCTGTTGACTTCAGCCATGGTGCTCGGCGTGCAGCCGTCCGCGCAGAGCGGGGCCTGCAGGCGGCGCGGGCGGCGCGGGCGTGGCGGGCATCAGGCGCGGCGAGCCTCGGCGTCTGCGCCGAACTGCTTCGCGAAATCGATGTCGACGTCGACGTCTTCCTCGAGCGCCGCCTCGAACTCGGCGTCGGCGCCTGTGGCGCCGTCGCCGGCGGCACGCGATGTGCCGTCGATGGCGGGCGCCTCGTCGTCGGTGCCGTCATCGTCGTTGCCGCTATCGTCATCGCCCTCTTCGATGCTGTCGGCCTGTGCGCCGTCGGGCTGGTCGCCCTCAGCGTCACCGTCACCGTCTGCGTCGCCCTCGTCGGCGCCTGCTCCGCCGTCGGTGGCCACGAGACCGTCGGCACCCGCACCACCGGCGGCAATCGGCAGACCCCCGGCCCCCTCGCCCGAGGGGCCGTCGGCGACGTCAGCCTCTGCGTCGGTGCCGTCCGCCTCCGCGTCCGCGTCGTCGCCGTAGAGCGAGTTCAGCACCAGCACGGCCGCGTCGTTCGCGCCGATGGCGTAGTCGCTGGTCTCCGACTCGTCGACGAGCTGGGCGGTGGCCACGTCTTCGATCTCGTCGAGGGTGGCCTGGGCGAGCTCGAGCTGGGCCACCAGGTCGAGCTGCGACTCCTCGTATTCGGCGATCTCCTGCTCGAGGAGGTTGCGCGTCTCTGACCCCTCGGCGATGGCGCGGTCGCGCTGAGCCGTCAGCGATCCGGCCTCGAGGCGTGCCTCCTTGAGCTCGTGCGTCGTCACCTCGGCGGCGGCCAGCGCGGCCGCCAGTTCGAGCCCCAGTGCAGACAGCCGCTGGTCGTGGACGGCTTTCAGGGCATCCTGGCTCTCGGCGTACCGGGCCTCGATGTCGGCGAGCTCGGCAGCGTGCCGGGCCTCGGCGTCGCTGAGCGCCGCATCTCGACCCGACGACAGGTCACCCACGGTCGACTCGTGCGCGGCGACGAGCGCGGCCGCTTCGACGGCGTGCTGCGACTGGAGGCGCTCGATCTCGGCCTCGTGGGCAGCGCGCTGGCTGGCGGTGTCGGTCTCGAGCTGGGCGCGCAACTCGTCGATCTGGGCCGTGTAGCTCGAGTGCAGCCCCGACACCTCGGCCTCGAGCCGGTCAGTGAGCGCGACGATCTCGGCGTCGGCGACACGCAACCGCTCGGTGGTGTCGGTGAGGTCGGCCTGCAGCTGGTCGGCGCGGGCCTGCACCTCGGCGAGGGTGCGCGACGCCTGCTCGAAGTGGGCCTGTGCCTCGAGCCGGGCCTTGTCGCGGGCCTGGCGATCGTCGATCACGAGTGCGAGGTGCGAACGGATGACCTCGAGCGGGTCGCTCTCGGCGTCGAGCGCCTGCACGCTCACGAGTGCCGGCGGAACGAACGCGGGCTTCGCGGTGGGGTCAATGAAGTGGTGCGTGAACAGCTCGTCGCTCACCGGCCGGTAGATGGCCTGGAACTCTGCCGTACCGTAGCGAACGGCCCAATCGACGAGCTTCACCGCGGTGCGATCGCGACGCGTCAGCACGTAGCCGGTGGATGCCGCACCGCCCGTGCCCGCCGCAGGCCCGCTCTCGGCCGCAGGTGCGGCGGTCGCGGCCGCATCCCCATCCGCATCCGTCGCATCCGCATCCGCATCCGTCGCGGCTGCACCCGTCGCGGCCGAATCCGTCTCGGCGAGGTCGACCACCCCGATCTCGACGTCGGTCTCGGCGAGGTCGACCACCCCGATCTCGACGTCGGTCTCGGTCGCCTGGTCGTCGGCCGTCGATGTCGGTGCGATGCCGATGACCTCGGTCTCGGGCGCCGAGCCGTCGGCCGTCTCGATGACGTCGGTTCGGGCCGCGGCGACAGCGTCGGTGTCGAGGGCTTCGTCGCGTTCTGGAGTCGAGTCGTCAGTCATGGTGCTCCTCGTGGCTTCGATAATTCAGCGGGTGCGAGTTGTCGTCTGCCCTCCTTCCAGCCTAACGGCCTTGGCTGCGGGTTCAAATGAGAGGGGATAACTTGACAGCCGGGGCCCTGGGGAGAGGGTTGCCGATCAAGGGGCGAATAATGCTCAGCGGGCGTCAAGGTGACTCCCAGACAATAGAAGACGCATACATAGCTTGCTCATAAGTTCGGGGCGTTGTCTTGTCTCAGCCCACTTCGGGCGTCGAGAGGAAGACATGGAAACCCCACAGCCCGCAGACCAGCCGTCGCCGGAGCAGACCGCCGCGGCCCCGCAGCCTGACGCACCTCAGGCCCACGACGCTTCGGCCCCCCAGCCCGAGGCTCCCCAGACCATCGCGCCGGTGCAGGTCACCGCCCAGCACCCCACCTCTACGCACACTCCCACCCCCACGCACACCCACACCGACCGCATCTGGCGCCCCCGCACGTTCGTGATTCTCGGCGCTGCCGCCGCAGCTCTGCTCGTCGGCGGCGCCAGTGTCGGCGCCACGATGGCCACCGGCATCCCCTACGCGTTGAACGCCCTCTCATCGAAGAGCTCGGTCGTCGACAGCGGAACCTCCGGCACCACCAACGGCGGTACGAGCAACGGCTACGGCTCGGGCAGCGGCTCCAGCGGCTCCACCGGCTCGGGCAACGGCTTCGGTTACGGCGGCTACGGCTACGGCAGCGGTTCGGGCCAGTCCGGTTCGGGCCAGTCCGGTTCGACCGGCAGCGGCACAGGCACCTCCGCGGCGACGGCGGCGACGGATGCCCAGTCTGTCGGCATCGTGCTCATCAACACCCAGCTGCAGTACGAGAACGCGGCAGCCGCGGGCACGGGCATCGTGCTCACCTCCGACGGCGAGATCCTCACCAACAACCACGTCGTCGAAGGATCCACCAGCATCAGCGTGACGGTCGCTTCGACGGGCAAGACCTACACAGCGACCGTGGTGGGCACCGACGCCACAGACGACGTCGCCGTGCTGAAGCTCGACGGGGCATCCGGTCTCACCACCGCGAAGCTCGACACCTCCGACACCGTCGCCGCGGGCGACGCCGTCACCGGTGTGGGCAACGCGGGCGGCACCGGCAGCCTGTCGGCTGCGGCCGGCACCGTCGACGCGCTCAACCAGTCGGTCACCACCGAGGCCGAGGGCAGCGCTGCGAGCGAGACCCTCAGCGGAATGATCCAGATCTCGGCCGACATCGAGGCCGGCGACTCGGGCGGCCCGCTGCTCGACTCCGACGGCGAGGTCGTCGGTATCGACACGGCCGCCTCGAGCGGCACCAGCGACGTCACCGGCTTCGCGATTCCGATCAACACCGCACTAGACATCGCCAAGCAGATTCTGGCGGGCAACGCGAGCGACTCGATCGTCATCGGTCTGCCGGCGTTCCTCGGCATCGAGGTCGGCAGCGCCGACAGCGGCCTGGGAACGCAGGGCGGCACCGGCAGCACGGCGGGCGCAGCTGTGGCCGGCGTGATCGACGGCACCCCGGCCGCCTCGGCCGGTCTCGTCGCCGGCGACACCATCACCTCGGTGAACGGCACCGCGATCGCCTCGGGCACCGCGCTGACGACGGCCCTCAAGGCGTTCGCCCCCGGTGACTCGGTCACCATCGGCTACACCGACGCGACCGGAGCCACCCAGTCGGTCTCCGTCACGCTGGTCGCAGGCCCCGCCGCCTGATCAGAGCCGGCCTGGGCTGCCTGACCCGAATCAGGCAGCCCACAGAAACACCCGCACGAGTGGATGGCAGCTACCGAAACGACGGTAGCTGCCATCCGTATGCCAGAGCCAGCACCCGCAGCACGAAGCACACCACGAATCCGGCCGTCATCGCCAGTACCGGCGTCAACCTCGCCCGCGTCGCGATGTACACCACCAGTGCCCCGGCGGCCGCGGCCGTCGCGTACAGGTCGCTGCTCAGCACGATGGGCACCCGATTCAGCAGTATGTCGCGCACGACGCCACCCCCGACCGCGGTCATCGTGCCCAGAATCACTACGACGAGCCCGTTCGACCGGTGTTCCAGAGCCTTCTGCGCCCCCGTCACCGCGAACAGGGCCAACCCGGCCGCGTCGAACGCGCCGAGCACCCCGACCGGCACGCTGCCCAGCTCGCCCGCGACCAGGCACGTGAACGCATCGCCCGCCAGCGCCACCACGATGCGCGACGGCGACCGGAACGCGGCCGGCGGGGCCTCGCCCAGCAGCACGTCGCGCAGAATGCCGCCGGCGAGTGCGGTGCAGAACCCGACGACGAGGATGCCCAGCACGTCGAGCCCGGCCACGACCCCCGCGCTGGCACCCTCCACCGCGAACACGAGCGTCGCCGCGTGGTCGGCGATCGAGTACAGCCGTCGCCCGGCGACGGATGCCGGCCCCATAGCCCGCCCGGCGACGGATGCCGGGCCGACCCCTTCGCCCGGCCCGCCCCGCCCATCGACGGATGCGGGGCCGACCCCCTCGCCCGGCCCGCCCCGCCCGGCCATCAGGCCGTGCGAGCCGCGAGCCCGGCGTTGATCGACTGCGTCAGCTCTGCGTCGATGGCTCGAGCCACCCCGTCGACCGACCGGATCGGCGCCGCGTTGCGCACGCTCGACACCAGCCACGCGGCATCGGCCCGCATCAGGTCTGCCGGCGTGAGCAGCTCGTACGAGGTGGGGTAGCCGTTCACCTGCGCGATCTCGAAGATGCTCTGCTGGGTGGTGCCGGCCAGAATCCCCAGGTCGGTCTTCGGTGTCACGATGCGGCCGTCGAGCCGCAGCAGCACGTTCGCGGTGGGGCCCTCCAGCAGGTAGCCGTCGGTGCTCACGAACAGCGCATCGTCGGCCCCACGCCGGGCGGCCTCGCGAATGGCGGCCCGATTGAGGGCGTACGAGAGCGTCTTCGCCCCCTGCAGCAGCCAGGGTGCAGTCGTCGCGATGGTGCTGGCGTAACCCCGGTCGAGCAGCACCACGTCGATGCCCTCGGTGCGTTCGCGGGTGAAGTCGGCGCTCGGCTGCAGCCACACCCAGCCGGTCGGTACGCCGGAGCCCTCGATGCCACGGCTGTACACCAGCTTGATGAACGCCTCCGCCACCTCGTCGTGTGCGTCGATGGCTGCGAACACCGCCTCGCGCCAGGCGGGTTCGTGCGGCCGGGGCAACTCGAGCAGCGCGGCAGAGTGGGCGAGGCGGGTGAGGTGGGCATCCAGCGCCTGCGGAATGCCGTCGACCACCGTGATGGTCTCGAAGATGCCGTCGCCCCGGGTGATGCCGAGGTCGGTGGCCAGGGCCACGGGCTGGTCGGCGGCTACGGCGTCGTGGCCGGTTGCGCCAGAGGGGTCACGCAGAAGCAGCAGCACAGGTGAAGTCATGCTGACCATTATCGACCGGCCGCCGCGTCGCCCGTCACGAAGTCGATGAGCTGCTCCACCCGGCCGAGCAGCTCGGGTTCGAGGTCGGTGTAGCTGCGCACTCGCCCCAGAATGCGCTTCCAGGCGTTCGCGATGTCGGTCTGATCGTCGTGCGGCCAGCCGAACGCCTCGCAGATGCCGTGCTTCCACTCCATGCTGCGGGGAACCACGGGCCAGGCCTCGATGCCGAGCCGTGCGGGCTTCACCGACTGCCACACGTCGACATACGGATGCCCGACGATCAGCACGGCCCCCGAGTAGCTGCCCGCCATCACCTGCTGCGCGATGCGGCTCTCCTTCGACCCCGCCACGAGGTGATCGACCAGTACGCCCACCCTCCGCTCGCGGGTCGGAGCGAAGTCGCGCAGCACCGCGTCGAGATGGTCGACGCCCTCGAGGTACTCCACGACCACCCCCTCCTCGCGCAGGTCGTCACCCCAGACCTTCTCGACGAGCTCGGCGTCGTGCCGCCCCTCGACGAAGATGCGGCTCGCCCGGGCGACCCTGGCACGGGCATCCGGCGCCTTCGCCGACCCCGAGGCCGTGCGGGCCGGGCCCGCGGATGCCCGGCTCGCGCTGGGCGCCACCAGAACGACGGGCGTGCCCTCGTAGAGGAACCCGCCGCCGAGCGCGAAGGTGCGCCGTCTGCCGTGCCGGTCTTCGAGCTGCACCAGCTTGCCGTCGACGCCCACCACAGAGCCGCAGAAGTCGCTGCCCACCTCTTCGACGACGAGGTCGGTCACGGCCTCCATCTTCGGCACCTCGCGGCGAACCGGCCGCCGGGAGAAGTCGGCGAGCACATCTGAACCGTAGCGATCAAAAGTCACCCCCCGACGCTACCGCGCGGGCTCAGGCCGTTCGTGCCGCCGCACCGCGCTTCGCGAACCAGGGCACAAGCGCCGACGTGCGCGCCTGGTAGTCGGCGTACTCGGGGTACTTCGACTTCGAGATGCTCTCGGTGAACACCGTCGAGCCGATGAAGAGGGTGCTGAGCAGAACCGCGCCGAGCACGGTCCACTGCAGCACCGATGCCGCGGCGATGGCGCCGAAGAAGAACACCACCCACCACTGGGCCTGCTCGAAGAAGAAGTTCGGGTGACGCGACACCGAGAAGAGCCCCGTCTGCAGAAAGCGGGGATCGGGCTCACGGCCCGCCGCCGTCTCGGCCCGCTTCCAGGAGTGGAAGTTCCACTGCTGCTGGTCGGCCGTGGTCTCGCCGGCGAGAAACGCGACGAACACGAGGGCGGCGACCACGTCGAGCGCCGAGAAGGGCCGCTGGTTCTGCCACATGGTGAGCATCGGCAGCGTGATCAGCAACAGGATGATGTTCTGGTAGATCGTGATGAAGAACACGTTGAAGAGCTGGAACTGCCAGCCGGGCATGCGCGAGCGCAGCACCTGCCAGCGGTAGTCTTCGCCACCGGGCCGGTACCCGCCCTTGCGTGCGAAGTTGAAGGTCAGACGGATGCCCCACAGGGTGATCAGCACGGCGACGACGTCGAGGCGAGCGTCGTTCAGCCCTGCGGCGCCGGCGAAGATCCACGCGTACACGACCGGCACCACCGACCAGATGCGATCGACCCAGGAATGCTCGTTCGTCAGCACCGACAACACCCACACGACGACACAGATCGCCCCGAACACGACGAGGCACCAGAACAGGGGGTTCATAGCGCAAATCGTATCGTGGGAGTTACCCACAAGGCTGGTTTTCGCGCCTGCCGAATCGGCTACGCTGGGGGAGGTAAGGAGGTCGACAATGTCAGACGATAACGCTGGAGTGACGCAGGGCGGGTCACACGCCCGGCCGTTCGACACGCCCCCCTTCGATGCCAACAACGACACGACCGTCAACCTGACCGGTGAGTTCGCGGCCCAGCTCGCGGCCCTCGAGGGCGGCGTCTCGACCGAGGAGATCGACGCGATCGCGGCCCTGCCGTCGGGCTCGGCGCTGCTGATCGTTCGCCGTGGCCCCAACGCCGGCGCCCGGTTCCTGCTCGACACCATGACCGCCACCGTGGGCCGTCACCCCGACGCCGACATCTTTCTCGACGACGTCACCGTCTCTCGGCGCCACGCCGAGTTCGCGCGAGTGGGCAAGACCTTCGTCGTGCGAGACCTGCACTCGCTGAACGGAACCTACTTCGACGGTGTGCGGGTCGACGATGCCCTGCTCAGCGACGGTTCAGAGATACAGGTCGGCAAGTTCCGGCTCACCTTCTACCCGTCACGTCGCGACGTGGCGGCGAACGCCGAACTGTAGGGTGTCTGTCTAGTGGCGGCCTCGTCAGCCCGCGCCCCGCACTCCCGTTCTGCATCCTCTGCTTCAGCGTCGTCTTCGTCAGCGTCATCTGCGTCGGGCGCGTCGGCTTCAGCGCCGTCTGCCTCGGGCGCCGACTCCAGCGCACGCCAGGCCGCCTCGCTGCTCAGCATCGGCCAGGTGCTGTCGATTCTGCAGCCCGAGTTCACCGAGGTCAGCCCCTCGAAACTGCGCTTCCTCGAAGAGCGCGGCCTGGTCACACCCGCCCGCACGCAGTCGGGTTACCGCAAGTTCTCGCACGACGACGTCGAGCGGCTGCGTCTCGTGCTCGCCCTGCAGCGCGACTGCTACCTGCCCCTGAACGTCATCAAGCAGTACCTCGTCGAGGTCGACGCCGGGCTGAACCCCGTCATGCCCGGGGCCTTCATCTCGGGTTCGCCGTCGATGCTGAGCGGGGCACGGCGCTATTCGCGCGACGATCTGCTGCGCGGGGCGCGCGCGGGCGCCGGTTTGCTCAACGACGCCATCAGCGCATCGCTGATCGCGGCATCCGATGTCTACGGCGACGACGCCATGGCGGTGCTCACCTCGCTGGTGGAGTTGCAGAAGGTCGGCATCGAACCGCGGCACCTGCGCGGCTTTCGTGCGGCGGCCGAGCGTGAGGTGGGGCTGATCGAGAGCGCGCTGCTTCCGGTCGCCCGGCGCAACTCGGTGTCGAGCCGTGCGCAGGTGGCCGAACGGGCCGCCGAGATTGCCGCGCAGCTCGAAGTGGTGCGGGCCAGCCTCATCCGGTCGGCACTGGGCACCTTGGCACCGTAGGGTAGAAGAACGCCCGCCGGCGCACGATCTGCCGGCGGTTGTGACGACACGCCGGGGGCACTTGGGCGAATGTGATTGATCGTGACTGCTCACCTCGGTAGCGTGGGCAGAGTTGTAGAACTTCGGCCGCGCGCCGAACCAGAAGGGCTGAAATCCGATGAATGAGCGTGTGCACGACGAGCAAGCTCGTTTCGACCAGGGTCTGCTCTTCACCGACGGTATGCCCGAGCTCGACGACGCCGCCGGCTACCGCGGCGCGGTCGCGGCACGCGCTGCCGGCATCACCTACCGCCAGCTCGACTACTGGGCCCGCACCGGGCTCGTCGAGCCGACCGTTCGCGGCGCGGCCGGATCGGGCTCGCAGCGGCTCTACGGTTTTCGCGACATCCTCGTTCTGAAGCTCGTCAAGCGCCTGCTCGACACGGGCATCTCATTGCAGCAGATCCGCACCGCCATCGACCAGCTTCGCGAGTCAGGGGTCACCGACCTCGCCCAGACCACGCTGATGAGCGACGGCGCCAGCGTCTACCTCTGCACCTCGAACGACGAGGTCATCGACCTGGTCAGCCGCGGGCAGGGCGTGTTCGGCATCGCCGTCGGAAAAGTGCTGCGCGAGGTCGAGTCGAGCCTGGTCGAACTGGGCACCGACGTCGCAGACCCCATGGACGAGCTGGCTGCGCGACGCGCGGCTCGCAGCGCCTGACGTCTCCGCTGCGCTGGTCTCGATACGCAGCTGCGCTGCTACTCGACCGGCGGCGGCCATACCCCCGCTGGTTGAGTAGCGCGACGCGCAGCGTCACGCGTATCGAAACCGACTGCGCTACCCCCGCCGGTTGAGTAGCGCGACGCGCAGCGTCACGCGTATCGAAACCGACT
>NZ_JAZHPE010000010.1:0-36475 GCF_036553535.1 Subtercola sp. YIM 133946 | reverse complement strand
CTCCGGAGTGAACAACTCGACATTCGCCAGATGCGCAACATCGAACGACGTAAATTCAGTCATCAGCAAAATCCTCTCTGATCTGCAGGTCGGGCTCTAGAGCCGTGGTCGGGCGAAAACGGTGCCATCGAAGATCTTGCGTGCGGTGCGCAGGGCCGCCGACCGTGTGACGGTGTACTGGTCGCCCGTCTGTTCGACGGCGACGTCGACATCGAAATGGCCGGTCGGATGCTCGATCGAGAACCGCGCGCTTCCGTCGGCCAGCTCGACGAGGTCGTGACCGACCGTTCCCTGCGGCAGCACCCCGGCCGCCACCGTCAGCGCACCGAGCACCCCGATCGAGGTGTGCACGCGTTTGGGCAGAAAACTGCGGGTCGAGATGGCACCGCCGGCGGTGGGCGCCGAGAGCAGCACGAGCTTCGGCACGGTGGTGGCCGACACGTCGCCCATGCCCATGAGCTCGGCCGCGTGCATCCGGATGCCCGCCAGGCGGTCACCGAGTGCGGCATCTGCCTCGAGCTCGTCTGGGTTCTCGGCCCCGCTCAGCCCCAGGTCAGCCGCCCTCATGAGCACGCTCGGCATGCCGTTGTCGACACAGGTCACGGTGATGCCGTCGACCTCGTCGGTGAGGTGGCCGGTCGGAAAGAGGGCGCCGGTCGACGAACCGGCCGTGCCCTCGAAGTCGAGCGAGATGGCGCCCGCGGTGCCGGGCACGCCGTCGATGGCCAGGTCGCCGTCGTAGTCGACGACACCGCCCGGGGTGGCGAACGTCGCGATCGCCACAGAGTCGGTGTTCACCATACGGATGCGAACGGTCGTCGTCGGGTCGTCTGCCACCACCAGCCCGCGCTCGACAGCGAACGGCCCGATGCCGGCGAGCAGGTTGCCGCAGTTCTGCTTGTCGGTGACGAAGGCCTCGTCGACGCCCACCTGCAGGAACAGGTAGTCGACGTCGGTGTCGCCGCTCTCGGATGTCTGGACCACCGCCACCTTGCTGGTCAGCGGATGAGCGCCGCCCAGCCCGTCGATCTGGCGGGGGTCGGGCGTGCCCATCACCCGCAGCAGCAGGTCGTCGCGCTCTGCGGCGTCAGCGGGCAGGTCGGCCGCGAGAAAGTACGCGCCCTTCGACGTGCCACCCCGCAGGTAGAGGCACCGGATGCCCTCACCGGCCGTCATCGTGCCACTCGCTCTGACTGACGTACTGCACACCGAGGTCGGCGAGAACGCCGCGCAGGTCGTTGCGGTCGAGGCTCAGGTCTCCGGTGCGGTACGCCTCGCGCGCCCCGGCCTCCTTCGCGACCCGGGCCTCGGCGGCCGCGAGCGCCGAGGCCGCCTCGGCACGCGGCACGCACAGCACACCGTCGTCGTCGGCCACCACCACGTCACCGGGCCGGATGATCGCGCCGCCGACCACGACGGGCACGTTGACCGAGCCGGCGGTCGCCTTCACGGTGCCCTGCGCGTTCTGCGCGCCCGCCCAGGCGGCGAAGCCCATCTCGCGCAGATCGACCACGTCGCGAACGCCGCCCGTGGTGACGATGCCGCGAACACCCCGGTAGGTGAGGGCGGTGGCGAAGAGCTCGCCGAACGACCCGTCGAGCGACGGCGATGTCGTGGTGACGACCAGCACGTCACCGGGACGGCACTGCTCGACGGCTGCGTGGATCATCAGGTTGTCACCGGGCCAGCACAGCACGGTCACGGCAGAACCGGCGATGCGCGCACCCTGCTGAACCGGGTGCACCGACGGCCCGACGAGACCGACCCGGCCCATCGCCTCGTGCACCGTGGCGACGCCGTGCACGGCGAGGGCGTCGATGGTCGATGCGTCGGCCCTGGCGATGTCGGTGACGATCACGTTCGTCATTCGAGCACGCTCGTGACCTGGGGGTAGTACCGCATGTACGCCTCACCCATCGTTTCGTGCGGCAGACCGAGGTTGGGCCCGGCGTTGCGCTTGACCTGCACCCCACGGCGGATGGCGAGTGAGGTGTAATAGTCCCACATGTGCTTCTGCGCGGGCAGGCACTCCATCGCGGCTCGTTTCAGGGGAAAGGCCGAGCTGATGTCGAGCAGCACGTTCGGCTTGAAGTCGCTCTGCTCGGGCTGGTGCGGCTCGAAGAAGAATACCGGCGGGGCGCCGATGATCTCGTCCGGCGTCGGAAACTCGCCGTCGACGGCGACGCCGATCGCCTGCGCCAGAACCCGCGCCTGCAGCGCCATGCGTGCGGCAGCGGGATGGTCGCCGTTGTACGGGTCGGAGAGCGGGTGGGTGAGCACGACGGTGGGCTGAACGCGCCGGTACACCTCGACCAGGCGCTCCACCGCCTCCGGCGACTCGAGCAGCGGGTAGTCGCCCAGGTCGAGAAACTCGACCTCGGCGCCCAGCGCTGCGGCCGCCGCCTCGGCCTCGGCCCGGCGAATCTGCTTGATCTCGTCGAGGGGCTTCTTCTGCAGCCACTGGCTGGCCGACTCGCCGCGCTCGCCGTACGACAGGCACACGATCACGGCTCGTTCGCCGCGCATGGTGGCAGCTGCGATGGCGCCGCCGGCCCGCCACACGAAGTCTCCGGCGTGTGCGCTCACCACAAGGAGCGCGGATTGCGTCTGAGCCATGGAACTCCGATCTCTGTTCGCGCCGACGAAAGGGCGTGCCGCCAGCAAAGCACGCTCTGGCTTTATGGTCAAGATTCTGTCTACAATCTTGTTGACAGCGTCAGACGAGGGAGTCGAGGCACATTCACATGGCTGAAAACCTGCAAGAACTGCTTGACCAGAGTGCAGACACGGTGGGCCTGCTGCGCAATTCGCAGCTCGGCACCTACATCTACCCGGTGGTACCCGCCGAATTCACCAACTGGCGGCGTGAACAGATCGCCTGGCGCGAGACCGCCGTGCTCTATGACCAGACGCATCACATGGTGAACTTCTTCATCACGGGTCCGGATGCCCTGAAGCTCTTGAGCGACACCGGAATCAACTCGTTCGCCAACTTTCAGGTCGACACCGCCAAGCAGTTCGTTCCGACCGCGTCGAACGGCGGGGTTATCGGCGACGGCATCCTGTTCCACCAGGGGCCCGACGAATACGTCTACGTGGGGCGCGCACCGGGAGCGAACTGGCTGCAGTTCCACGCAGAGACCGGCGGGTACGACGTCGAGTTCCGTTACGACGACCGGTCGCCGTCGCGCCCCTATGGGCAGGCCGTGAGCCGGGAGTACTACCGCTTTCAGATTCAGGGGCCGAACGCCTGGTCGATCATCGAGAAGCTCGCCGGCGCTGAGGTCGAGAAGGTCAGGTTCTTTCATATGGGCCACATGACCATCGCCGGCGAGACGGTGCGTACGCTGCGGCACGGTATGGCCGGCGCCCCGGGCCTCGAGATCTGGGGGCCGTACGAGCAGCACGGCAAGATCCGCGACGCGGTGCTCGAGGCGGGCCGCGAGTTCGGCCTCGAACCCTGCGGGTCGAGGGCATACTCCTCGAACACGCTCGAGTCGGGCTGGATTCCCTCACCGCTGCCGGCGATCTACTCGAGCGAGGCCGAACGGGCCTACCGCGAGTGGCTGCCGGCCACCAGCTATGAGGCGATCAACGCCCTGGCCGGGTCGTTCGTCTCCGAACACATCGACGACTACTACCTGAACCCGTGGGAGCTGGGCTACGGATCGTTCGTCAAGTTCGACCACGACTTCATCGGCCGCGACGCACTCGAGCAGCTCGAGCCCGAGCAGCAGCGCAAGAAGGTCACCCTGGCGTGGAACGACGACGACCTCGGCCGCATCCTGACCAGCGTTCTCGACCGCGAGGGGCCGGGTTACCAGTTCTTCGACCTGCCGAACGCCAACTACGGGTCGTCGAACTACGACGCCGTGATCGACGCCGACGGCAACACCATCGGCCTGTCGCTGTTCACCGGCATCACCGCCAACGAGAAGCGCGGGCTGTCGCTGGCGACCGTCGATCACGACGTGCCCATCGGCGCCGAGGTGAACGTGGTGTGGGGCGAGCCCGACGGCGGTTCGCGCAAGACGACCGTGCAGCCGCACGAGCAGATCGCGGTGCGGGCGATCGTCAGCCCCGTGCCCTACGCCGAGACGGCTCGCACGGAGTATCAGGGCGGGTGGCGCACCGCCGGTGCGCTCTGATGGGCGCTCGGCTCGCGCTGCAGAATGTGAGTCTGCACTTCGGCGGCGTCACCGTGCTGCAGGAGGTGGGCTTCACGGCCGAACCCGGCTCGATTCTCGGTCTGGTCGGCCCGAACGGTGCGGGCAAGACCTCGCTGTTCAACTGCATCAGCGGCCACTACCGGCCGAGCGCCGGGTCGATCACGATCGACGGCACCGAGGTGAGCGGCGACCGGCCCGCAACGCTGGCCCGGCGGGGGCTCGCCCGCACCTTCCAGCACCCCGCCCTGCAGCTGAACGAGACCGTGCTCGAGAACGTGCTGCTCGGCGCGCACAGCCGCCTGCCGGGCGGGCCCGTCTCGTGGTCGTTGCGCCTACCCCGCACCACCCGGTCGGAGAAGGAGCTGCGAGCCGAAGCCGCCGCTCTGCTCGAGCGCCATGGTCTCGCCTGGGCTTCGCGCATGCCGGCGGGCGAACTCTCGCACGGCCTGCACAAGGGTATCGAGCTGTGCCGCGCTCTGCTGACCGGCCCGAGCCTGCTTCTGCTCGACGAACCGGCCGCCGGCCTGCCGCACTCCGAGGTCGAGCAGCTCATCGAGACGGTGCGACGCGTGCAGTCCGATGACATCACGGTGGTGGTCGTCGAGCACAACATGGGGCTGATCTCGGCCCTCACCGATCGGGTCGTCGTGCTCGACCACGGTCGCAAGCTCATGGAGGGAACCGCGGCCGAGGCCCAGGCCGACCAGCGTGTCATCGAGGCCTACCTCGGAAAGGACCTCGCCGATGACGCTGCTTGAGCTCGAGGGGGTCACCGCGTTCTACGGTCCGGTGCAGGTGCTCGACGGCGTCTCGCTGTCGGTGCCCGAGGGCGGCGCGGTGGGCATCCTGGGTGCGAACGGCGCGGGCAAGACCACCACGCTGCGAGCGATCAGTGGAACGGTGCGCTCGGGCGGCCGCATCCTCTGGGAGGGCCGCGACATCCGCAACACCCGGCCCGACCGCGTCGCCGCCCTCGGCATCGCACACGTGCCCGAGGGCCGCGGAACGCTCGGCGGGCTCACGGTGCGCGAGAACCTGCGGGTCGGAGCCTACCTGCGTAAAGACCGCAAGGCGATCGACGCCGACATCGACTACTGTCTCGACCTCTTTCCGAACCTGCGCGAGCGGGTGCGCTCGAATGGGTCGGCGCTGTCGGGCGGCGAGCAGCAGATGCTGGCCATCGCGCGCGCCTTCATGGCCAAACCCCGGCTGCTGCTGCTCGACGAAGCCTCGCTCGGGCTCGCTCCGAGCACCGCGAAGTCGGTCTTCGACGCCATCCGTCGCCTGCGGGTCGAATCGGGCATCGCGATGATCATCGTCGAGCAGAACGCGAACCTGGCCTTCACCCTCGTCGACTCGGCCACCGTGCTCGAGACCGGGCGGTCTGTACTCGACGGCCCGACGGCCGAACTCAAGGGCATGGACGAGATTCGTCGCGCCTACCTGGGAGGCTGACCGATGGGAACCTTCATACAGCTGTTCGTCGACGGCCTGTCGACCGGGTCGATCTACGCCGCCCTCGCCCTGGCCATCGTGCTGGTGAACCAGGCCACGGGGCTGATCAACTTCGCCCAGGGCGGCATGGCGGTGCTCTCGGCCTACATCGCCTGGAGCCTCACCGTCGCCGGAGTGCCGCTGATTCTGGCCATTCTCGTCTCGGTCGTGGCGTCGTTCTTCCTCGGGGCGCTGATCGAGCGCTTTCTGATGCGGCGGTTCGAGGGCGGCGACCCCGACACCGCCGTGGTCGCGACCATCGGCCTGCTGACGCTGATCACCGGCATCTGCGCGTGGATCTGGAGCTACAACAACCAGCTCTTCCCCTCTCTCTTCCCGGTGAACACCATCGATGTCTTCGGTGCTGTGCTGAGCATCCGCTCGATCGGCACCATTGCGGTGATCGTCGCGCTGATGCTCGTGCTGCAGGCGCTCTTCGTGTGGACCAAGCTCGGCCTGGCGCTGCGCGCGGTGGCCATCAACCCACAGTCGGCCGCCTTCTCGGGCCTGCCTGTGGGCCGAATGCTGATGGTGGGCTGGGGGCTCGCCGCCGGACTCGGAGCGGTCACTGGCGCCCTCGTCGCCCCGCAACTGACGCTGACACCCGGCATGATGGACTCAGCCCTCGTCTACGCGCTCGCCGCCGTCATTCTCGGCGGCATGTCGAGCCCGCTGGGGGTGGTCGTCGCCGCCTGGCTGATCGGAGTGCTCGAGAACCTCGCGTCGGTGTATGTGCCGTTCATCGGCCACGACCTCGATGTGGCCGTTCCGTTCATCCTCATCTTCGTCGTGCTCATCGTGCGCCCCCAGGGCCTGTTCGGCCGGAAAGAAGTGGTGCGAGTCTGATGACCACGACAGTGCAGTTCGCAGACAAGCCGGCCACCCGGCAGCCGTTTCTGCAGCGCCCCTGGGTGAGGTGGGCGACGGTCGCCCTCGTCGTCGTGGTGCTCATCGTGCTGCCGTTGCTGCTGCCGGCCTCGACCAACCTCGTCATCGCGCGCATCGGCGTCTTCGCCGTCGCCGTTCTGGGCCTGAACGTGACGATGGGGTACACGGGGCAGGTCTCGCTCGGCCAGATCTTCTTCGTCGGTGTCGGCGCCTATGTCACCGCCTACGGGGTCACCAACGACTGGAACGTCGGGCTGGTGTTCGTCGCCTCGTTCGTCATCCCGGGCATCATGGGCCTGCTCATCGCTCTCGCAGCGGCGCGCCTGGGCGGTCTGGCGGTGGCAATGGTGACCATCGCGCTGCCGATCATCGGTGTGCCCCTGGCGAAACGCCTCTCGGAGTTCACCGGTGGTTCGGAGGGCGTGTCGGCCCGCTTCACCGACGCCCCGGAATGGACCGGCCTCTACGACGACCAGTGGAAGCTCTACCTCGTCTTCGCGATCGGCGGCGCCGCCTTCCTGCTCACCCGCAACCTGATGCGGGGCAAGTACGGGCGCGCCTTCGCCATCGTCAAGGGAAATGAGGCCGTCGCCGGCTCGATGGGCATCTCGCCCTACCGCTACAAGGTGCTGGCGTTCACGATCGCGTCGCTGATCGGCGGCGTCAGCGGCTTTCTCTACATGGTCGTGATCCAGTACACCTCGCCAGAGACCATGAGCTTCGGTTCGTCGATCACGCTCGTGGCCGCCATGGTCATCGGCGGCGCGGGCAGCATCATCGGCTCGATTCTCGGCGGGGCGTACTACGTGCTGGTTCCGCAGGTGACGAACGTCATCAACCCGAACCTCACCGCCGTTCTGCAGGGCGCGATTCTGCTCGCCGTTCTGTTCGTGCTGCCGGGCGGCCTCGTGTCGCTGCCGAGAGTCGTGCGCCGACTCCTGAACGCCCGGAAGGGGGGAGCCGGGCATTCTCCCTCCCCCGCCCCAACCCCAGATTCACCACCCACGCAATCAGATGAGAAGAGGCTAGACCAATGAACATCCTGCACAGCAAGATGCGGGTCACCACGGTCATTGCGGGCATAGGCATCGTTGCCCTGCTCGCGACCGGGTGTTCTCGCGGCGGAGACTCGAGCGGCGGCTCCACCGGCGGATCCGCCGCGAGCCCCGGCATCACCGACACCACCGTCACCCTCGGCATCACCACGCCGCTCAGCGGCGCCACCGCCGGTCCCGGTACCTGCACTGTCGCAGGCATCACGGCCTACTTCGGCGACGTGAACGCCGCGGGTGGTGTGAAGTTCGGCGACGGCAAGACCCGCAAGGTCAACATCACGGCCCTCGACGACGCGTACGACCCGCAGAAGGCGGCGGCGAACTACGAACAGCTCAAAGACAGCGTGTTCGCCATGACCGCGGGCCTCGGCACGCCCACCAACCGGGCCTGGCGTGAAGCGGCCATCGCCGACCAGGTGCCGCAGGTACTCGTCGAGACCGGCGACCCGATCTTCAGCGACACCAAGCAGAGCCCCTGGCAGCTGGGCTTCGTGCCCTCGTACCAGAACGAAGGTGCCGCGTTCGGCAAGCTGCTCGCTGCTGGCGGTAAGCCGCACAAGATCGCGATCCTCTCGCAGAACGACGACTACGGCCAGGGCTATGTCGCCGGGCTGAAGAGCGCGATCTCGGGTTCGTCGAACATCCAGGTGGTGAAAGAACTCACCTACGAAGCAACCGACACCTCAGTGGATGCTCAGCTCACCGAGCTCGCCGGCTCTGGTGCCGATGTGTTCTTCAACGCCATGTCGATCACGCCTCTTGTGATCTCGTCGCTGCAGAAGGTGCAGCAGCTGGGCTGGAGCCCGAGCTGGTTCTTGCCGTCGAACACGTCGAGCCCCTCGGCCATTCTGCAGCCCGGTGGAGCGACCGCCTTCCCCGGCGTCTATTCGGTGTCGTTCGCCAAGGCGGCGGCCAGCCCTGCTGTTGCGGGGGATGCAGACGTTCAGAAGTTCCTGTCTGATCTGAAGACGTATGCGAACTACCCAGACACCCCGGCGTTCCCGCACTGCTCGTGGAGCTACATGATCGGGGCGACGCTCGACCAGGCGTTCCAGAAGATGACCGAACCGACGCGCGACAACTTCATGTCGGCGCTGCGGTCGATCTCCGACTACTCGGCTCCGCTGATGCTCGACGGCACCTCGGTCACCACGAACCAGGACGGCCAGCCGGCCGTGTCGACCGTCGTGGTGCAGAAGTACAACGGCAAGGGCTACGACACGGTGACGTCGTTCGGATAGTGCCGGCAGGTGACGACGCCCGGTAGGAGCCGGGCACGAGCCCTGGGGCCCGTCTACTGTGATTCTGTAGACGGGCCCCGGTTTCTGCGCCCGGGAGCCTGCGGCGTCGGCGGGTGCGCCACCCTCACAACGGAAGCTTGGATACGTTCGTCATCATGTGGGAAACCAGCGGAGACCGCCCCAAAGACCTCATCGAGTCCATCGACAACGCGATGCGTGTGCTCCTGATGCTCGCAGTCAATCCCGAGGTGCGCGTATCGGCGGTCGCCGAGGCACTCGGGGTCTCAGCTTCTTCTGCCCACCGGATACTGGCCACGCTGACCTTTCGCGGCTTCGTCGCCCAAGACCGCATCACAAAGGCCTACCGGGCCGGAAGCGCCCTGATCGAGCTCGGCGTACGGAGCACCAGCGGGCTCGACCTGCGGGGTGCAGCAGAACCGCACCTGGCCGGTCTCGCCGCCGAGTTCGGCGAGACCGTGAACCTGATGGTGCTCGAGGGAGCGATGTGTCGATTCATCGCGGGCGTCGAGAGCACCCAGCGGCTACGGACCCAGGTGCTGACGGGCACCCTCCTGCCTGCCTACGCGACGTCGGGCGGCAAGGTGTTGCTGGCAGAACTGAGCCAGTCGGAACTCCACGACATCTACCCGCACGGACTGCGCAAGCTCACCCCCCACACCAAGACGTTCACTCAGCTTGTCGACGAGCTCACGCTGATCAGCCACCGCGGGTACGCAACGAATATCGAGGAGTCTGTGCCGGGTCTCAGGGCCGTTGCGGTGCCGGTGCGGGATCGCGCTGGTGTGACGATCGGCGCTCTCGCCATGTCGGCGCCCAGCGTGCGGCTCAAGGGCCCGCGGGTTCGCGACATGGTGGTGGCCCTCAGAGAGTGCGCGGGGCGCATCCGAATGGACGCTCCGTTCACTCCCATCCGAGTCGACAGGGGATGAATTTCCGCGGCTAATTCCGCTTAGCGGAAAGACCGCTCACGATCGCTTGCGATCGTTCTGATCGTGGCATTGGATCGAGCCAACCGGTTGAGAACCGGTTCTTCCGCCCGGCGATGATGCTGACGGACGCGACACTCGCTGGAGTCGAACGATGAAGATCGATGCTTTCTGCCACCTCCTCCCCCAGGCCTATGCCGATCGTCTGTTTGCGATCGACGACAGCCCAGAGGCGCGCAACATTCAGAAGCGCGTGAGCGGTGTGCCCGCTCTGGTCGATATGGATGTTCGGTTCAGGTTCATGGATGAGTTCGGCGACAACTACCGCCAGATCATCAACACCGCGGCTCCTCCACTCGAAGACCTCGGCCCCGCCTCGCGCACATCTGAACTCGCACGTGTCGCCAACGACGGCATGGCAGAACTCGTCGCAGACCACCCCGACCGGTTCGCGGGCTTCTGCGCGGCGGTCTCGCTCGACGATGTCGACAGCGCGATCGAAGAGACGGAGCGGGCGTTCGACGAGCTCGGCGCGGTCGGCGTGCAGATCTACACGCACTTCCAGGGCGGACCGATGTCAGACGAGCGATTCTTCCCGTTCTACGAGGCGGTCGCTAAGCGCGGAGACAAGATGATCCAAGTGCACCCGTGCCGGGATTCGAGCTGGTCTGACTACAAGACCGAAGAGCGCTCGAAGTTCGAGATCTGGTGGACGCTGGGGTGGGAGTACGACCTGTCGGCCTTCATGTCGCGGCTCGTCTTCGCCGGCATCTTCGATCGGCTGCCCGACATCAAGTTCCTCATCCACCACGGCGGCGCGATGATCCCGCACTTCGCCGGTCGGGTCGGGCCGGGCTGGGACCAGCTGGGCGCCCGCACGCCCGACGATCAGATCGAAGACGTGACCGGATGGCCACTGACGAAGCGCCCCCTCGAGTACTTCAAGAACTTCTACGTCGACACGGCCTATTTCGGCGCGGGCGACTCGATGCGCACAGCGATCAAGTTCTTCGGCGTCGACCACACGCTGTTCGGCTCTGACACGCCGTTCGACCCGGAGAAGGGGCCGGGCTACACCCGCTCCACCATCGCGAACCTCGACGAACTCGACATCATCGACGATGCGGACCGCCAGGCGATCTTCCACGACAACGTCGCCAACCTCCTCGGCCTCACGATCTGAGCCGTTCGCGGCCCGCACCCCACCCCCCACAGGAACACAGCACAACACTCCACCCACCCATCGCATCACGTGAAATGAGGCCAACAATGAAGTTCCCCATTCGGCGCAGCATCGCAACCGGGCTCGCGGCCCTCGCCGCCGCCGCCCTGCTGGCGGGCTGCAGCAGCGACCCTGCGGCTCCGGCCAGCACCTACGCAAGCGACGGGCCGACGATGCCCGCAGCCATGACAACGGTGCAGGTCGCCATCAATCCCACCAACCAGTTCGCCTCGATGTACTACGGAATCCAGCAGGGCATCTTTGCGAAGCACAATCTGACACTGAACATCGTTCCGCAGACCGATATCGCCCAGACGGTCGCCGGCCTCGCGAGCGGCACGTACCAGTTCGGGCAGACCACGCCCATCCACGTGGTGGCCGCTGCCGTGAACGGAATCGACATCAAAGAGGTATCGACCGTCGAGGGACGATTGGGGCAGAACGACCAGGGCACCTCGGTGGTGGCGGGTGCGAACTCGAACATCACCGACCTGAAGGGGCTCAGCGGAAAGAAGGTCGCGACCGTCGGACTCACCTCGAACAACACCTACGCCGCCGACGCGATCATCGACCAGGCGGGCGGCGACTGGAAGTCCATCCAGTACGTTCAGATCCCGTTCGGCCAGATGCAGGCCGCTCTGGAGAACGGCAATGTCGATGCTGCCATCATGCAGCAGCCCTTCGCGGGTCAGGCTGTGGGCAATGGAGCGAAGATCATCGGATACACCAACTCGATCTACGCCGACAAGGCCGTCACCGTGTTCGACGCCTCGGCCGACTACATCAACCAGCATCCCGAGATCGTCAAGGCCTTCAGTGACGCGATGATCGAGTCGATCCAGGCGGCCAACGAGAACGAGACCGCTGCATCGGACTCTCTCATCTCGGCGCTCAACTACACGCAGCAGCAGGCTGAAGGGGCAGTTCGCAACAAGGGTGGAGTTCCCTACCTGAACACCGGCGGTCTCGAGACTGCGCAGCAGCTGATGCAGAAGTACGCGGGGCAGACAGAGACGATCGACGTGAACACGCTGATCTGGCCTGGCGCCCTCGCCTACCCTGAGGCAAGCGCGACAGCGACCTCGACCCCGACCGGCAACTGACATCACCATCGGCAAACTGACATCACCATCGGCAAAGGAGCCACGATGAGTACGGCTACGCGCAACGCATGGCTCAAATGGGTGCTTCCGTACCTCGCCGTGCTCATCGTGCTCCTGCTGTGGCAGGCGGTGACGGCGAGCGGCATCGTGCGAGCATCGGCGTTCCCGACGATGACCGACACTGTCGCACAGCTGGGGCGTGAGCTCGTGACGCCCACGCTGTGGTCGGCCGTCGGCCTGACCCTGATCGCCTGGCTGATCGGCATGATCATCACGATCGCTCTCGGCCTCGTGGTGGGAGTACTGCTGGCCTTCAGCGATTTCGCCGCCCGGAGCGCCGCGCCGGTGATCGAGATCGTCAAGGCCATTCCGGCCATCGCGATTCTGCCGCTGGTCATCCTGACCATCGGCTCGAATCTGACCATGAAGGTGTTCCTGATCTGCTTCGCCGCTTTCTGGCCGTTCGTGATCCAGGTGATCTACGGGGTGCGCTCGATGGACCCGGTGGTGCTCGACACATCGAAGGCCCTGGGGGTGCGCGGCGTGCGGCGTTTCTTCTCGGTCATCGTGCCGACCGCCTCGCCCTACCTCGTCACCGGAATGCGCATCGCGTCGGCACAGGCCCTCATCCTCGCCATCATCTCCGAGATCGTCGGCGGAGCAGACGGGGTGGGCAGACAGATTCTCCTCGCCGAGAACAATGGCAGTGATTCCTATCCCACGATGTATGCGTACATCCTCGTCGCCGGGTTTCTCGGACTCGCGCTCACCGGCGGCTTCTTCCTGCTCGAGCGCCGCGTGATGCACTGGCACGAGTCTCAACGCAACATCCGAGCGAACGGAGCGTTGACCGCATGAGTCGTCTCACTGCAAGCGCCGCCCCGGCCGCGGGGCGCGACATCACCGGCGCCACGGCGGCCACGGCAGCCGATACGGCGCCTGCCGGCATCGACGCCGGTGGCGTTGCCGTCAACGGCGGCAACAGCTCTCCGCCCGCCCGCCACACGCCGAAGGCGGGCCGGGCGTGGCGCCGAGTGCTCCTGGCTGTCTGGCTTCCCCTCGTTCTGCTGATCGTGTGGTGGTTCGCGTCGGCCAACAGCACGTCTCCGTTCTTCCCGCCGCTGCAGAGCATCCTGACCGAGACCTGGAAGCAGTGGATCGTTCAGGGCGCGTGGGTGAATGCCGTGGCGAGCCTCAGCAACCTGTTCGTCGGCTACGTCGTGGGCGGGCTGATCGGCATCGTCTTCGGCTCGCTGCTCTGGCGCTCGAGGTACCTGCGGCAGTCGGCGAACCCGTTCGTCTACTTCTTGTACGTGTTGCCGGCGCCCGCTCTGCTGCCTGCGTCGATCGCGATCTTCGGGATCGGCTCGACCCGCCAGATCGCGCTCATCGCGTTCGGTGCGATCTGGCCGACCCTGCTCAACACCCTCGACGGCATGCGGGGGGTGGATGCCGTGAAGCTCGACACTGCCCGTGCGCTGCGCCTCGGCGGCTGGCGTACCTACTTCACCGTGGTACTGCGCAGCGCCTCACCCCAGGTCGCTGCCGGCCTGCGGGCCAGTCTGACCGTGGCGATCATCCTGATGGTCGTGAGCGAGATGATCGCGTCGAACTCGGGAATCGGGTACTTCATCCTGCAGGCCCAGGCGGCCTTCGCCGTCAAGAAGATGTGGACGGGCATCATCGTGCTCGCCATTCTGGGCACCGTGCTCAACCTGATATTCGTGCTCGTCGAACGCCGCGTGCTGCGCTGGTACTACCGTTCACGAGCGCTCGGCAATTCGTGACCACAAGGAGAAGACGATGATCGAAACCACCGAGACCGTGCTGGCCGTCGACAGGCTGCGCAAGGTCTACAACGAAGGAACGGATGCGGCGTTCACCGCGATCGAGTCGGTGTCGTTCAGCGTCTCACGGGGTGAGTTCGTCTGCGTCGTCGGGCCCTCCGGCGCCGGCAAGACGACTCTTCTGCGAGCGATCGCCGGCCTCGCAGCACCGAGTTCGGGCACGGTCACCTTCGAGGGCCAGGTGCTTCACGACGTTCCGGCGAAGCTCGGACTCGTCTTTCAGGACTACTCGCGATCGCTCTACCCCTGGTTCACGAACGGCAAGAACATCGCGCTGCCGCTTGCCGCGCGCGGCGTGCCGAAGGCCGAGCGCGCGTCGCGAGTGAGCGATGCGCTCGAGGCGGTCGGCCTGGGTCATGTGGAGAAGAAATACCCGTGGGAGCTCTCGGGAGGCATGCAGCAACGTGTTGCCATCGCCCGCGCGCTGTCGTATCGACCCGAACTGCTGCTCATGGACGAGCCGTACGCGTCGGTGGATGCCCAGACCCGGTTCGATCTCGAAGACCTCGTTCTCCGTGTACGCCGTGAGCTCGGCATCACGGTGGTTCTCGTCACGCACGACATCGACGAGGCGATCTATCTGGGCGATCGCATCGTCGTGCTCTCCGGCAGCCCAAGCACGGTGAGGGAGGTCGTCGACGTGCCGCTCGGCTCTGAGCGCTCGCAGGTTGAGACGCGCTCCAGCGACGAGTTCCTCATCCTGCGCAACAACCTGCTCGGGCTGGTCATGCCCGTGCGGCCCTGACCGTTCACCGCTCACCACCGGAAGGCCCGTTCATTGTCTCTGCACACCGTTGACACCCACGCTCCCGTCGACCCCCTGCACCTGATGCTCCTCATCGGCGGCGAGCACCGCGAAAGCGAGCGCCGTATCGAGGTGCGCAATCCCGCCCGCCTCGACGACGTGGTCGGAAGCATCCCCGACGCGACCACGGCCGAGGTCGACGACGCCATCGCGGCAGCCGCTGCCGCGGCTCCGGCCTGGGGAGCGACCAGCGCCGCCGAGCGCATCGCGCTGTTCGCCGCTATCGCCGACGCGATCGAGTCGCAGGCCGACGACATCGCCACCCTCGAGGTGCGCGAGAACGGCAGCGCGCGGTACATCGCCGCCCGTGAAGTGCTCGGGGCCGCATCCATCTGGCGCGAGGTCGCCGACTACCTCGCCGAGATCCTCACGCCGAAGGACTACCCCTCGGGTGACGGCTTCGTTCGGGTAGAACGCAGACCGTTCGGCGTCGTGGGCTGTATCGTGCCCTGGAATGCCCCGCTCATCCTGACGGCGAACAAGATCGCCCCCGCCCTCGCAGCCGGTAACGCGATCGTGCTGAAGCCTTCGCCCTTCTCGCCGCTCGGGGCGAGTCGCATCGCCGAGATCGCGGCGTCCATATTGCCGCCCGGCGTGGTCAACATCGTCAACGGCGGTGGCGAGGCAGGCGCCGCGATCGTCGCCCACCGCGAGATTCGAAAGCTCTCGTTCACGGGCGGCGGTGTGACCGCCCAGCACATCATGCGCCAGGCCGCAGACACCCTCACCGCGGTGCACTTCGAGCTCGGCGGCAACGATCCGGCCATCGTGCTCGACGATGTGGATGTTCGTGCCACGGTCGACCGCATCGTCGACTCGGCGTTCCGGCGCTCGGGCCAGGTCTGCTTCGCCGTGAAGCGGGTCTACGTACCCCGCGCGCTGGCGGCGGAGTTTCGTGACGAGCTGGTGGCCCGGGTGGATGCGATCACCGTCGGCGATCCGCTCGAGCCGGGCGTGACCATGGGCCCGATGAACAACCAGGGTCAGCTCGAACGCATCCGGGGTCTGCTCGAACGACTCGAGGGCAGCGGCCGCGACGTGCGGGTGCTGGGCAGTCGCGTCTCTCCCGAGACCTGGGGTGACGGGTACTTCATTCAGCCGGCCGTGGTGCTCGACGCGCAGCAGGGCGACGAGATCGTCGCAACCGAGCAGTTCGGGCCCATTCTGCCGATCGTGGTCTACGACGACCTCGAACAGGCGATCTCGTGGGCGAACGACACCGAGTTCGGGCTCTGCTCCTCGGTGTGGTCGCCGAATCGCGAGCGTGCCATCCAGGTCGCCGACCGCATAGAGGCCGGTATGACCATCATCAACAGTCACCTCTTCACGCGGGTCGGCATGAAGGAGATTCCCTTCGGCGGCTGGAAACAGAGCGGCATCGGCTGGGAGGCCTCGCCCTACGGCATCGAGGAGTACCTGCAGTTTCACAGCCTCGACGTGCAGAGCATGCCGTGACCGGGGCGACCGCCGCGCAGATGCTCGTCTCCGCCCTGCGTGACGCGGGAGTGAAGTACATCTTCGCGAACTTCGGCAGCGACCATCCGGCGATCATCGAGGCGCTCGCCGACGACCGCGAGCGCGGTATCGACTGGCCCGCCGTGATCATCTGTCCGCACGAGTCGACCGCTCTGAGCGCGGCCCACGCGTACGCAGCGGCGACGGGCGAAGCGCAGGCGGTCTTCGTGCACACCGATGTCGGCACGGCGAACCTCGGCGGCGCTGTGCACAACGCCCAGCGATCGAGAGTGCCGGTCTTCATCTTCGCCGGGCTGACCCCCTACACCCTCGAGGGCGAACTGCCCGGTACCCGCAACACGCACATCAACCACCTGCAGGATGCCGCCGACCAGCACGCGATCGTGCGCCAGTACGTGAAATGGAACTACGACATCCGCACTGCGGTCAACGTGCCCCAGCTCGTGAACCGGGGGCTGCAACTCGCGCGAAGCGCGCCACAGGGTCCCGTCTATCTGACGGGCGCCAGGGAAGTGCTGGTCGAGTCCGCCCCGGTTCCCGACGTCGACGCGACACGGTTCGCGCCGATCGCCTTGCTGCCGGCACCGTCGAACCTCGTCGAGGAGTTGCTCGACGACCTCTCGGCCGCGACGCGGCCGATCCTCATCACCAGCTACCTCGGGCGCGACCCGGCATCGGTGCTGAAGCTGGTCGCCCTTGCCGAGCGCTTCGGGCTGTCTGTGGTCGAGGTCAACGCAGAGCACCTCAGCTTCCCGCACGGGCATCGACTCCACGCCGGCGACGACCCGCACCTCGTGCTCGAGGGTGCCGACCTCATCATCGCCGTCGACACCGACGCCCCGTACATCCATTCGATCCGTCGCCCTGACCCGGCCGCGAAGGTGTGGATACTGAACGAAGATCCGCTCGAGGAAGACATTCCGCTCTGGACGTACCCGGCAGACCGGGTTGTGCGGGTGAACTCCGGGGTCTTGCTGGATCAGTTGCTCACCGGGCTGCCGGCACCGGTTCCATCCTTCGGCGCGGGCGCAGACGCCTCGGAGTCGGAGCGACGCAACGGAGCCATTCGAGAGCCGTGGCACAGCGCCCTCGAGGCAGACCTGACGGCGGGGCGGTTGACCGCGGCATCCGTCGCCCACGTCATCTCGACCGTCATCGATGAGCAGACCATCGTCGTCAACGAGGCCATCTCTGAGGCGCCCACCGTCTGGAAGCACCTTCCGCGGTCTGAGCCCGGCACCGTGTACGGCAACAGGGGCAGCTCGCTCGGCTGGTCGGGTGGGGGTGCACTCGGCATCAAGCTCGCCCACCCAGAGCGGATGATCGTCTCGATCGTCGGCGACGGCACCTTCTTCTTCAGCGTGCCATCGTCGACGTACTGGGTCGCCGACCGCTACGGCCTGCCGGTGCTCACCGTGGTGCTCGACAACGGTGGCTGGAACGCCACCAAACGTAACCTGATTCGCCAACACGCCGGAGCGGCGGCCGACAGCACCGACCACTACTGGGTGAACCTCCAGCAGAGCGCAGACTTCCCGGGCATCGCTTCTGCCGCGGGCGGCGCCTGGGGCACGACGGTCACCGAGTTCGGCGCCCTCGAGGCTGCGTTGAAAGAGGGATACGCGCAGGTCGCATCGGGTCGCCCGGCGGTCGTCGCAGTGCGCCTGGCGCCGATCTCGCACCAGCGGGAAGACAGCCTGTGACGCAAGTCGCGTGGCGCAGTCGCGTCTCGCGTGGTGCAGTCGCGTGTCGAGTGACGTCCTTCTGCCCGCGACAACCTGACGTCTCCCCCACGGTCACCTTCGAGAAGAACGCTCAGCCGCCGAGCCGTTCGACCAACACCAGCCCGCGTTCGGCCCAGTCGATCTCGGTCTTCGCCCGCTCGACCAGGCCCTCGTAGGTGAACCGCTTGAAGGCGATGGTGCGGGCATGCTCAGACTGCGGAGTCACGGCGAGCCGGCGCAGCAGCATCGGGTTGTCGAGCGCGTCGATGCGGCGCAGCTCGCCCTCCCACTGCGCCAGCTCGTTCTGCCACTGGTCGATGTGCGCGCGCAGGAACATCTTCGCCTGCTCGGGTGACGCCGACTCGAGGTAGGCGGCGCGCAGGTGCGCGGGGTCGCGCACGCGCTGGTACTCGAGGGGGCTGTTCATCCACGCGAGAAAGGCCGCGTCGCCCGCGGCGGTCACGTGGTAGACGATGCGGGTGCCGCGTTCACCCCGAACCTGCTCCTCGGGTTCGATCAGGCCCTCGCTGTGCATCCGGCGCAGCTCGGGGTAGATCTGCGAGTCAGGGGCATGCCAGACGTGGCCGACAGACACCGAGAACTGCTTCTGCAGGTCGTACCCCGAGAGCGGGCCGGTGCGCAGCAGGGCGAGGAGTGCGTATCTCAGACTCATACGCACTCCTCCCTGCTCGAATCGTATTCGATGCGGTCACGCGTCCTGGTAGTTGGTGCGCCATCCGCCCTGGTAGGTCGCCCGGGCGACGCTCGAGTACGGCACAGGACTCACCACGGCGCGCACCTCGATCTGCTCGTGCGGTTCGACGGCGGCCTTGGTCGTGCCACCGTTCGGCTCGCCCCACACGACCTTGAGCTCGGTGCCCTCTGGCACGTTCGGGTCGAGGGTGGCCAGCGACAGGGCCCGGCGCTCGTTCGCGCTGTAGCCGGTGAACATCGACAGACCGACGACGGTGCCGTCAGAGTCGACGACCGAGTCGTAGTTGGCCGAACCATAGTTCGCCAGCGGCAGGTCGAAGAACTTGTACGCCGGGCCGTCGACGTTGAAGAGCGAGCCGAAGATCTTGGTCATGTCTTCGGCGTCCCACGCCAGCGTGACCTTCTTGCGCTGTGAGGCGGGGTCGACCTTCTCGAGGGCGTCACGGCCGATGAAGTCGTGGTCGAACTTGACGAACGAACCGTAGCCGAGCTCCCAGGGAGTGAGGTAGTAGTCCTCGATGTTGTCTGACACGAACGAACCGGCCAGCGTGCCGGTGGCCTCGTAGCTGTCGGCGCCGAGCCACTCGCGGTAGCCGCGCTCGGCCTCGCCCGAGTAGATGGCGGGCAGCGGCGACGGGATCCAGCCCGACTCCAGCGTGTTCGACGGGTAGGCCCTCGACCCCACCGGAACCAGGCCGAACTCGGCGCCGGCCGCCACGATGGCCGCGTGGATGCGGTCGTGGTCTTCGTACGGGCCCCAGATCTCGAGACCGGGGGCGCCCGCCATGCCGTGCCGCAGCGTGCGAACGGTCGTGCCGTCGATGGTCATGGTCGACATGTTGAAGAACTTCAGCTGCTCGAGCGGGCCGCCGTTGAGCTTCTCGATGACCTGCCAGGCGTTGGGGCCCTGAATCTGGAACCGGTAGTACTTGCGGTGCACCTCGTGGCCATACGGGCGTGACGGCGAACGGCGGTCGACCTCGATGTCGAGGTTCTGGTAGCCGCCGGTCTCGCCGTGGTAGAGCAGCCAGTTCGCGGCAGGCGACCGGCCCACGTACACGTACTCGTCGTCGGCCTCGCGAAACAGGATGCCGTCGCCGATGACGTGGCCGCCGGCTGTCGTGGGCACGTACTGCTTGGCCTTGTCGACCGGGAAGACCGCCGTCGAGTTGATCGCCGTGTCGGAGATCAGCTTGATGGCGTCGGAGCCCCTCAGGAACAGGTTGTCCATGTGGTGCGACTGGTCGTAGAGCACGGCAGTCTTGCGCCAGGCGGTCTGCTCCTTGATCCAGTTCTGGAAGTCGGCCGGCACGACCGGGTAGATGTACGAGCCGATCTGCGAGTTGCGCAGCAGCTCGACCGGGTTCGTCTTGTCGATGAGTTCTTGCAGGTTGTCGGCCACGAGTGTGAACCTCTCTGTTCGGTGGTGATCTGTACGGTGGTGATCTGTACGGTGGTGATCTGTTGGGTGGATCTTCGGTGGTACGGCGTCGGGCTGCGTGTCAGAACACGATGGTGTGGTTGCCGTGCCGAATGACCTTGTCTTCGGCGTGCCAGGTGACGGCGCGCGAGAGCACGGCCCGTTCGACGTCGGCGCCTCGCCGCTGCAGGTCTTCGGCCGAGTCGGCGTGCGTCACCCGAACCACGTCCTGCTCGATGATCGGGCCCTCGTCGAGGTCGGCGGTCACATAGTGCGACGTGGCGCCGATGAGCTTCACCCCGCGCTCCTTCGCCTTGCGGTAGGGCCCGGCGCCGATGAAGGCGGGCAGAAAAGAGTGGTGGATGTTGATGACCGGCACTCCGACGTTCTCCAGGAAGCTCGGCGACAGAATCTGCATGTACCGGGCCAGCACCACGAAGTCGACGTTGCCCTTCAGCAGGTCGACGATCTGACGTTCGGCGGCCGACTTGTCGGCACCCTGCGAGTGCACGTGGAAGAATGGCACCCCGAACGACCGCACTTCCTCGGCGGTGGTGGTGTGGTTCGAGATCACCATCGGCACGGTGACGGGCAGCTCGCCTCGGCGATGCCGCCACAGCAGGTCGAGCAGACAGTGGTCTGAGGTCGACGCCAGAATGGCCATCCGCTTCGGTACCGACTGGTCGGTGAGGGTCCACGACAGGCCGAACGGCGACAGCGTCTGTTCGAGGTCGGCCTCGATGTCGGGAAACGCGCCGGCGAGGTCGGCCCGGGTGAAGACCACCCGCTGGAAGAACGCACCGCCCTCGGGGTCGTCGGAGTACTGGTCGAGGCTGACGATGTTGCCCCCGTTGCGCAGAACGAGGTTGGCCACCGCCGCCACGATGCCGGGCTTGTCGGGGCCGTGCACGATGAGGCAGGCCTGGTCGAGCAGCGCAGGGGTGTGCAGGCTCACGTCGCCGCCCTCAGGCCTTCGGGTTAACGAAGTTGCCGGCCCACTCGGCCGTGGCCCTGAGACCGCCGAAGGTGTAGAAGTGCAGCTTCACCTCACCCGAGCCGGGCTGGTCGGCGAGCATCCCCGACAGGTCGGTGACGAACCGATCGGGCCCCGCCGTTCCCATCAGGTTGGTCAGTGAGAAGCCGTACTTCTTGACGATCATCGTGTTGGCGCCCACGCCGAACCGGCGGGCGAAGTTCAACAGGCGCTTGATGCCGGCGGGCCCGGGCGTGCCGATGCGGATCGGGGTCTGGATGCCGCGCTCACGCACCTCGGTGATCCACTGCATGACGGGGGTGGTGTCGAACGCGAACTGGGTGAGAATCGTCGACTCCAGACCCTGCTCGGCGAGCGCCTTCGCCTTGTCTTCGAGCGCGGCCCACAACACGTCGGCCGAGATGTCGGGGTGCCCCTCGGGGTAGCCCGCGATACTCACCTCGCGCACGCCGTACTGCTGCAGCAGACCAGAACGGATGACCGCCAGCGAGTCTTCGTACGGGCCCTCGGGCGTGGCGGGGTCGCCGCCGACCGCGAACACGTGCTTGCTCGCCCCGATCTGCTGCAACGCTCCGAGGTATTCCTCGAGCTGTGCCTGCGACGAGAGCCGCCGGGCCGAGATGTGCGGCACCGGCACGAAGCCGTGGTCGAGCACGGCCTGCGACGCCGCAATGCGCATGGCCAGGTCTTCGTTGCCGAGGAACGTGACGTTGATCTTCGTGCCGGCGGGAATGACGTCGCTGGCCTCGAGGAGGCCCGGAACATCTTTTCCGGTCATCTCGAGCGAGTAGTCGTGAACGAGGTCGAGGGCCGCGGCACTCGGCTGGGTGGAGGTGGATCGTGACACTGATCGAGGTCCTTTCCGCTCTCAGGTCTCAGCGCATCCTTGCGCTCCAGCCGAATTTACCTATTGAGAGAGGTAATGTCCATAGGTAAATGGATTTCCGTGCGCCAGAGCCCGCGAGATTGCCGCCGACGCCACGGTGAGCAGCTCGACCGCCGGCTGCGGCGACGTCGCGTCGTTGGCGACGACGACGCCGATACCGGCGACCACAGCCCCCTCGGGGCCGCGCACGGGAACGGCGATGCCGCGCGAATCGGGGTGGATGTGCCCCGGCGTCTCGGCGAAGCCCTCCGCCCTGACCTGCGAGATGACCCCCTCGAGCTGCTCGATCGAGCCGATCGTCTGCGGGGTGTAGCGGCGCAGACCGCGTTCGCTGAGCTGGCGCCACACCGCGGGTGGGGCATCCGCCAGCAGCACGAGCCCGCACGCCGACGCGTGCAGCGGAATCCGGCCGCCGATCAGTGTCGCGTTGATCACGGCGTCGCTGGCCGACATTCGCTCGATGAAGACGACGTCGGCGCCCGACTGCACGCCCAGCTGAGCATGCTGCCTGACATGGTTGTGCACAGCGCCGAGCCACGGCCGCGCCACCTCGCGCAGCCCCAGCGCGCCGGGCGTGCGCGACGCATACTCCCACAGCCGAACGCCGAGGCGAAAGGTGCGGTCGTGCCCACGCTCGAGCAGGCCCTCCCGAACGAGCTCTGACGTCAGGCGATGGGCGCTCGACGGAGCGAGCCCCGCCGCCGTCGCGATCTCGGTCAACGTCAGCTCAGGATGCAGCACATCGAACGCGTCCAAGACCATCAGGTGCCGTTGCAGCACCGTCGTTCCACCTGATCTGTGCGCCATTGCGACCTCCGCGACCGACCCTACCCCACCACGATTCCATTGAAAGGAAATGTGCTGCCGAGCATCCACTGGGCGCTTCTAGGCTGACAGCACATGCGCAGCGGCCCACATGCTGCGCAGAAGAACAGCGAGGAATGACGATGACGTCACACGAGACACTGGCCCAGGCGATCGAGCGAACCGGCAGCCCCGTCGAGCTGCTGCGCAACCAGGACTGGCCCGCGATCACCTTTCCGATCGCCCCCGAGTTCACGAACTGGCGCGACGAGCAGCGGGCGTGGAGTGACAGCGTCGCCCTTCTCGACCAGTCGCATCACATGACCCAGCTCTTCCTCTGGGGCGACGACCTCATCGACCTGCTCTCGGGCATATCGCCCAACTCGTTCACCACCTTCCGCCCCGGCGTCGCGAAACAGCTGATCAGCGTGAACGAGAGCGGGTACCTCATCGGTGACGGCATCCTGTTCTACAACGCCGAGGGGCCCGAGGGCCTGGTGCTGATCGGCCACCACATTCTCATCGACTGGGTGCGGTTCAACGTCGAGAAGGCCGAAGCGGCCGGCCGAGACGTGCACAGCCGCCTCGAGCCCAACTCGAACATGCGCGACGGCTCGCCCACCTTCTACCGGTACGAGCTGCAGGGTCCGCACGCCGACGCGGTGATGGAGAAGCTGTTCGGCGGGCCCGCCCCCGAGATCAAGTTCTTCCACATCGGCGACGTCACGATCGCAGGGCGCGCGGTGAAGGCGCTGCGGCACGGCATGGCAGGGCAACCGGGCTTCGAATTCTTCGGGCCGTGGGCCGACAATGAGGTCGTTCTGAACGCGATCCTCGACGCGGGGGCCGAGTACGGCATCCGTCGGGTCGGTGCGAAGGCGTACTCGAGTTCGCCGCTCGAATCGGGGTGGGTGCCGACGCCGTTCCCGGCCATCTTCGACGACGACTTCGCCGAGTACCGGGCGTGGCTGCCCGCGGCCCGGGCGGGCTCGCTCGCCGGTTCGCTCTACTCAGACGACGTGCACGACTACTACTTCACGCCCTACGACCTCGGGCTCGGCAAGTCGGTGCGGTTCGACCACGACTTTCATGGCCGTGCGGCCCTCGAACGCATCGCGGCCGACCAGCGCCGCCGCAAGGTCACACTCATCTGGAACCCTGACGACGTCGCCGAGGTCGTCAAGTCGCAGCTCGAGCCGGGAGTGCCCGCCAAGTTCCTCGACTTTCCGAAGGCGCGGTACGGCTTCTACCAGATGGATGCCGTGCGGCACGACGGCGAACAGGTCGGCATCTCGACCGACGCCGGCTACATCGCGTTCGACCAGCTGTACATGTCGCTCGCCTCGCTCGACGCCGACATCGCCGACGGCACTGTGGTCGAGGTGGTGTGGGGCGAGCATCCGGTGTCGGCGAAGCCGCAGGTCGACGCGTTGCACCGCCAGGTGAGCATCCGGGCCACCGTGAGCCCGGCGCCGTACCACGACTACGCGCGGTCGGTGTATCGGGCCGACTGAGGGTCGGGGCCAGGCGTCACGGCTCGGCCATGCCCGCGGCCTCGCCACGGCTCTGGCCCGACCGGTAGCTGATGACCGAGTCGTCTTCGTCGATCACCTGCAGTTGCAGGTTGCCGGCGTAGAACGCCTTCGAGGCGGCGAGGTCGGTCGACAGCAGAACGGCGCCGATGGGCGGGAATTGAGCAGGGGGCGCCTTTCGCGTCAGAGTGGCACCAGTATCTCTGCGCGGCCGGTTGCGTTCAAGGGCTGGCGTTGCCGCTAATATTGGAGAGTCTGCCCGCTCGGAGCGCTCGCGCGGGGCACCGCACGCGGATGTAGTTCAATGGCAGAACTTCAGCTTCCCAAGCTGATAGCGCGGGTTCGATTCCCGTCATCCGCTCCACCTGGCCACGGGGCTCGCTCAGAGCGCAGGCTATGCCCCGATGCGGATGACCCGCTTGCCCCGCACCGACTTCATCGCGAGCGACCGGTGCGCGTCGGCGATGTCGTCGAGGTCGAACACCGCACCGACCTGTGGGCCGATCGCGCCCGATCGAACGGCCGAGCCCAGCTGGTCGATCATGCCGAGCGGGGGCTGTCCGAGGAACGTGCGGATGCGTGATGCGCCGTAGATCGTCGAGGCGGCTATAGAGAGCACGTCGGCGGGCGAACCGAAGGCGATCGTGACCATGCGGCCGCCGGGTGCGAGCAGGCGGCGATATCGCCACAGCTCGGTGCCGACGGTGTCGACGAGTACGTCGAAGCAGCCGAGATCGTCTGGCCCGGTTGCGCGTCGGTCGAGCGCGACATCGGCACCGAGCCCGCGCACCCACGCCAGGTCGCCCGCGCTGGCGAGGGCCGTCACGTGGGCGCCGAGCGAGTGCGCGAACTGCACGGCACTGCTGCCCACGCCGCCGGCCGCGCCCCGCACGAGAACGCGGTCACCTGCTTCGGTGCGCCCCCTGTAGCGAACGGCCGTGATCGCTGTGATGCCCACGGCCGGTAGGGCCGCTGCCCCGATGAAGTCGAGAGACGAAGGGATGATCGCCAGCAGTCGCGCCGGTACCGTCATGAACTCGGCGGCCGCGCCCGTAGTTCCGGAGAAGAAACGCGCGACGACCCCCCACACCGCGTCGCCCACGGCGAACCGGCCGTCGGTCGCCACGGCGGTGCCCAACCGCTCGACGGTGCCCGCGACATCGATGCCGAGACCGTGTGGAGAGCGCCGGCCGGAGAGCAGTCTCATGCGGCCGGCTCGGGTCTCGGCATCCATCGGATTGACGCTGGTGGCGGCGACACGCACCAGCACTTCGTCGGCGGCGGGTTCTGGGGTGTCGACCTCGACGACCCGTACGACCTCGGGGCCTCCATAGCGAAAGAACTGGGCGACTCGCATGGGATCCTCTCGCAAATGAAACGGTCGTTCCAATTAGGCACGATAGCATTAAGCGGTACGCACGTTCCAGTTGACGAGGGAGGGCCGATGCCGACTCTGACGAGCCGCCCGCTGCGAGCGGATGCCCGCGACAACCGCGAGCGCATCGTCGCCGTCGCGGGCGAGGTGTTCGCCGAACACGGCACCGGCGTCTCGATGACCGAGATCGCGAAACGTGCCGACGTCGGGGTGGCAACCCTCTTTCGCCGATTCCCGACGAAGCAGGCACTGGTCGACGCGGTGTTCTCGGCGAGCGTCGCGCGGTGGCGGCGGGAGCTGAGCGACGCGCTCGCCGAACCCCGGGCATGGCCTGCGCTGCAGCGCATCATCGAGGCGGTCGCGGCTGAGCAGACCCGGCATCCGGCGTGCGCCGACATGATCGTCACGTCGTTTCTGCACGGCGACGGGTTCAGGGGTGAACGTCGCGAGGTCAAGCGCTCGTTCGACGTGCTGATCGCGAGAGCGCAGGCGGAGGGCCTGGCCGCGGCCGACCTCGAGTGGGCCGACGTCGCCCTGCTGCTCGAGGCCAACGCCGGGGTGGTGATGGCCCGGGCGGGCGATGGTGGCGCCGCCGTAGGGGCGGCGTCGGCGCGGCTGGTCGATCGTCTGCTGGGGGCGTTCCGCGCCTGAGGTGGAACTCGGCCGGGTAGGGCAGGGCAGGATGGATGGGTGCCTACTGCTGACGAACTACTCGGGGTCGACGTTCTCGCGCGCATGATCGGGGTGCTCGAGCGGGTGCTGCCCGGGCATCCGCTGGCCGCGTTGCGGGCGTCTGCGGGCGAGCTGGCTCCGCTCGCGCTGAGACAGCGCAGCGACCTGCTGAAAGACGCGCTGCTGGCCGACCTGCCGGGCACGGCGGCCGAGCTCGACGAAATCGTGCGGGCTGCGCTGACCGATGCGCGGTTCACCGGGTGGATGATCTGGCCGGTGTCTGAGGCGGTAACCGCCCGCGCGCTCGAGGGTGGCGGAAGGGGCGTCGGCGTCGGGCCCGGAGCCGGCGTCAACGTCGAGGCAGACACCGACGCCGACGCGCGCTTCGTGGCCGACTTCGACGCCGCGCTAGCACTGCTGGCCGAGCTGACACCGCGGTTGACCGGGGAGTTCGCGATCCGGCCGCTGCTGCAGGCCGATCTCGGGCGGGCGCTGCCGATCATCCTGACCTGGACAACGAACCCCGACCCGCACGTGCGCCGCCTGGCGAGCGAGGGTACGCGGGCGTTCCTGCCGTGGGCCAAACGCGTGCCGGCCCTGCTGGCTGAGCCGCGTGCCACGCTGCCGATCATCGACGCGCTGTACCGTGACGAGAGCGAGTACGTGCGCCGTTCGGTCGCCAACCACCTCAACGACCTGAGTCGCCAATCGCCAGACCTCGCGGCCGCTGTGGCGGGCGAATGGATGCTCGCGGCAGACTCCAACACCGCCCAGGTCGTGCGGCACGGCCTCCGCTCCCTGGTCAAGAAGGGGCACGGGCCGACCCTGGCGTTGTTCGGGTATGCGGTCGAGCACGGGGTGACGGTCACCGGACCGACGCTGTCTGGGCCACCGCTGTCGTCAGACGCGAGTCGGGCCGCCGGCCTCGTCGAGGTCGCCGTCGGCGGCGAGCTTCCGTTCACCGTCACGCTCGAGAACACCGCCGATGCGCCCGCCACCCTCGTCATCGACTACGTCGTGCACCACCGCAAGGCTAATGGATCCCAGACCGCCAAGGTCTTCAAGCTCGCCACCACCACTCTCCGGCCCGGCCAGACCCTCACGTACACCCGCCGCCACTCCTTCAAGCGCATCACCACCCGCGTCTACCACCCCGGCGAGCACGCCATCGAGGTGCAGGTCAACGGCGTGCCCTCGGGCCGCACCCCCTTCCTCCTCGTCGCCGACTGAGCGAGTGGGGCGATGAGCCGGGCTCGCGCAGAACGCCGGTGGCGGCGGTCACGACGACCGCGGAGGTCACGATGGTGTGTCCCGCACGGCCGAGCTAGGATCGGCGGCATGCGCGTGGGGCTGCCGTTCGATGACGGGTTGCTGCTGCTGAGGCGGGCGGCCGTGACGATGGCCGCCGTGCTGGCGAGCTTCTGCACGCTGTGGTTCGCCGGGCTGCCGCTGGCGATCGGGGTGACGCCGGCCGTGCTGGCGGCGGTGCTGGCGATCACGCTCTCGCGGTCGCAGCGCGTGCCTGAGGCGGGCAGGCGGCCGCTGGGCGGGCGCGGGGCTGGCGGGCGATCGCAGGGCGTGCCAGCCGCGGACGGGCGGTGGGATGCCGCGCTGCGGCTCGCGGTGGTTCCCGTCGTGGCGCTGGCGGCGACGGGGGTGGCGTGGCTGTTCGCGAACCTGTTCGTGGTGGGGGCACTGCTGTTCATCCTGGGACTGTCGCTGGCCGTCTGGATGCGCCGGTTCGGCCCGCGGGCGACCCGCATCGGCACGTTGCTGTCGCTGCCGCTGGTGGCGGTGCTCGTGGTGCCGGTGCAGCTGCCCGCCACGATGGCGCCCTGGGTCGCGGCTCTCACGAGCGTGGTGGCTGCGCTCGTGGCGGTGCTGTGGGTGGAGGTACTGCAGTGGGTGGCGCGGGCCTGCCACGTGCTCCCCCGCGCTGACGCGGCCGCTGAGGTTGGCGCCGCCGGGGGTGGCGCCTCTGAGATCGCCGCCGATGAAAAGGGACTGGCCGAGCATCCGGTCGCCGCGCCGATCGCCGGGAACGAGGCCGTAGCCACGTCGAAGACCTCCGCGACGGCCCTAGCCACTTCGCACACCCCCGCGACGGCCGCAGCCACGTCGAAGACCCACGCGACGGCCGACGGCACGACGAACACCCCCGCGACCGCCGCAGCCACGACGAAGACCCCCGCGACGGCGGGCGGGCGCGCCAAGCCTCTGCCGAGCACGCGCATGGCGGCCCAGCTCGCCGCGGCGCTGGGGGCCGCGTTCGTGGTGGGGCGGCTCGTCTTTCCCGACCACTGGGCGTGGGTGGTGCTCACCGCGTTCATCGTGTGCGCCGCCAACCGCGGGCGCGGCGACGTGGTCTACAAGAGCGTGCTGAGGGTCGCAGGAGCGATCGCCGGAACGGTCGCGGCCGTGGCCCTCACCGACGCGCTGGCCGCCTCGAACACCGACCTCAGCCACGCGAACGGCGCCCTCATCACGACGGCGGTGTTCTGCATCCTGTTCTTCGCGCTGTGGCTGCGCGACGTGAACTATGCGTTCTGGGCCGCCGGGGTGACGGTGATTCTGACGCTCCTTCAGGGCGCCACGACGACCGCCGGCGCGCTGACCACCGGCCCCGTGCTGGGCGAACGTGTGGTGGCCATCGTCGCCGGAGCCCTCTGCGGCGTTCTCGCGTCGTGGTTCGTGCTGCCGATCCGCACCGAGGCCGTTGTGCGGCGACGGCTCGCGGATGCTCTCTCAGCCCTCTCGGTGGTGGTGCACCCGGGCAGCGGTGCCCCCGCGCGTCTCGAGGCACAGCACCGCTTCGAGTTCGAGCTGTCACGCGTCGACCCCGTGGCGCGAGCCGTTCGCGCCCATCACCGCGCCACTCGCGCCGTGCGCCGTACGGCCCACCAGGCCGAGTTGATCGACGCCGTGCTCGCCCTCGAACCGCTCGTCGCCGAGCTGACGGAGCTGCTCGTCTCGACGCCGCGTCTCGCGCCGCCCGCCCCGGCGTCGGCCGCGGCGGGGAGTTCGGCCGAGCATCCGACGGCCGGAGTGCCCGCAGCGAGCGCGGCGCCCACCGAGAGCGCAGCGCACGCGGTGAGACCGACGCCCGCACCCGCCGTGAGCAGGAAGCAGCTCGGGCGGCTGGCCCAGGCGGTCGGGGCCGCGAGGCGGGCGCTGGCGAGCACTCCGCGAGACCCCGCCATGCCGACCGGTACCGCAGCGGCCCTCGCCGCGATCACCGAAGTGCGCGAACTGCTCCGCGACGCCCTCGCGGGGATGGAGCTGGGCACCGACACGGCTGCAGGAACCGGAACCGATGCGAATGGCTCGGCCGACCCCGAGCCCGGCGCGGCGAACAGTACCGGTGCGCGCGGCCCCCGCCGGGCATCCGGAGCCCCCGAAATCGCGCAACGCGGCCGAGTCGAATAACCTAGAGCGAACCCGCCCGACGTGCGGCGCGCCGCGCGACCGCCACGCCTGACCGACAGGAAACACCCTCAGTGACGACACCTCCCCGCCTGGTCGCCTTCGACCTCGACGACACGCTCGCCCCGTCGAAGTCGCCGCTCGACCCCGAGATGGCCGAACTGCTGGTGCGGCTGCTCGGCGTCGTCGAGGTGTGCGTCATCTCGGGCGGGCAGATCGCGCAGTTCGAGATGCAGCTGATCGACAACCTGCAGGGCGCAAGCGACGAGGCCCTCGAGCGGCTGCATCTGATGCCCACCTGCGGCACGCAGTACTACCGCTACAGCGACGAAGCCTGGAACCAGATCTACGCGCAGAACCTCACCGACGACGAGAAGGCGCGAGCCCTCGAGGTCGTCGAGCGGGTCGCCCGCAAGCTGGGGTACTGGGAGTCGAAGACCTGGGGCCCGATTCTCGAAGACCGCGGGTCGCAGATCACGTTCTCGGCACTCGGCCAGCAGGCGCCGGTGGCCGAGAAGGCCGCGTGGGATCCGACGGGCGAGAAGAAGAACACGCTGCGCGAGGCGGCCCAGGCCGAACTACCCGACCTCGAGGTGCGGTCGGGCGGGTCGACGTCGGTCGACATCACCCGCCAGGGCATCGACAAGGCCTACGGAATGAAGAAGCTCGCCGACCTGACGGGCATCCCGCTCGACGACATGCTCTTCGTCGGCGACAGGCTCGACCCCGACGGCAACGACTACCCGGTGAAGGTGCTCGGGGTGGAGTGCGTGGCTGTCGAGGGCTGGCACGACACGGCGGCGTTTCTCGAGAAGCTGATCCCCGAGCTGCAGGCGGCCGCGGGCGCGTAGGCGCGCGAGCCGGGAGCGCAGCGCGGGGCGGTCTGGCCTCAGACCGGCGTAACATCGTGCAAATCATGCCCGAACGACTCACGGATGCCCAGCTCGAGCACCTCGCCCGAGAGCTGCGCCGGCAGCGCCACGACCTCGACGCCCAGCAGGTGCGCATGGACGAGTCGCTCGACGACGTTCGGGCAGCCAGGGGCTCCTCCGATGCCGACGACGAGCACGACCCCGAGGGGCCGACGCTCTCGTCGGAGTGGTCGCGCATCAGCGGGCTCACCGCCGGCCTCGCCGACCGGTCGGCAGCGATCGACCGCGCACTGCAGCGGGTCGACGACGGCACCTACGGGCAGTGCGTGCGGTGCGGCAGGCCGATCGGCTTCGGGCGGCTGGATGCCCTGCCCTGGGCCGAGCTCTGCATCGAGTGCGCGCGCCTGCCCTGACGTCGCGGCGGCGGGTCGGCGGCCAGGTGCCATGGGGGTGCGCCGCCGGGTCGGCCTCGGGCGCGGCCGGTGAGCAACGGGAGCGACCTACCGGCCGTCGGTCAGGGCTGCCGGGCGATTAGGCCCTCCGTCAGTGCTGCCGGGCGAGCAGGCCCGCCATCAGTGCTGCCGGGCGAGCAGGCCCTCCATGACGTCGAAGAAGGCGTTGTAGCCGATCACCGTCTGGGCGTACTGCTCTTCGCTGAGGTTGCCGCCGCTCTGCGTCATGGTCATCTGCGTTCCGCCGTCGACGGCGACGAGCGACACCGTGACGGGCTCGCGTGCGGGGTTCGCCGGGTCGTCGGTCATCGTGAAGGCGAGGCGCACGGGCGGGTCGACCTCGAGGTACTCACCGACCCAGTTGATCAGGTTTCCGTCGGGCAGGTGCATGGTCGCCGCCCAGGCACCTCCGACGCGCACATCCATCGAGACCGAGTCGATGGGAATCTCGACCTGGTCGGTGCCGAACCACACCGCGAAGTGCTCGGGCGTGGTCCACATGCCGTAGACGAGTTCGCGCGAGAAGGGGAACGTGCGCACGATGGTGATTCCGTCAGTCATGGCTCCAGCCTGCCATCACCGGCGGCGTGGCGCATCACCCTCGCGCGACAGCGGGGCGGCGGCGGGGCGACAGGGTAGGCGGCGGCGCGGCGCATCACCCTCGTGACGGCGCGGCGGCGGCGCGGCGGCGGCGCACATCGTCGCGCAGGCTGACGGCGGCGCATCCCTGCGGCCGACCCCGGGCCGCGCAGCATGTCACGGGGCCGAGGTCGCGGTGATCACCCCGTGCAGCATGTCACGGGGCCGAGGTCGCGGCGATCACCCCGTGCAGCACGGTACGGAGGTGCTCGAGCTCCGGCACCTCGAGGTTGAGTGCCGCGGCCACCCGCGGCGGAATGGTCAGCGCCACGGTTCGCAGCTCGGCGCCCGCGGGCGTGAGGGTGATGTCGAGCATCCGTTCGTCTGACGAGCTGCGCCGGCGGGTGACGTAGCCGGCCGATTCGAGGCGTTTGAGGAGCGGCGAGAGGGTCGCCGGTTCGAGGCTGAGGGCGGCGGCGAGGTTCGTGACCGTGCGGGGGCTCTGCTGCCAGAGGGCGAGCATGACCAGGTATTGCGGGTGGGTGAGGCCAAGGGGCTCGAGCAGCGGCCGGTAGAGGGCGATGACGTTGCGGGCGGCGACGGCGAGGGCGAAGCACACCTGGTTCTCGAGCGCGAGGATGTTCGGCTCGGCGGTCTCGGGTGCGAGCTCGGCGGTCTCGGCGGCCTCGGCGGTCTCGGCGGTCATGACGTCTCCTGCAGGTGCAATCGGCTAATTTACTTAGTACACTAACAGTATGCGCACGAAGAAAGAACACAAGCCCACCATCAGAGAGTCGGGCGGCGTGGGCAACTGGCTGAACCGGCGGCTCTTTCCGTACCTGGGGCCACCCCCACTCGGCCCGATCGACACCGAGTCGGCCGAGTCGAAGGCGCGTAGGGCGCAGGCCGGGGCATGCCCGCTGTGCGGCGCCCCGATGTCGACGCACGTCGTCGACCCGGTCGGGTGAGCGCACGCAGCTGTACTGCCCGGAGCCTCCGGTCATACGATGAGGCTGATTTCGGCGAAGTTGGAATAACCAACCCAGCTGCGTGAGTTGGCTCTCACGAGTACATTCCAACACTGAGGAGCCCACCCATGACCACACTCGAAGGCGCAACCGTTCTCGTCACCGGAGCGAACGGAGGCCTCGGAATCGAATTCGTACACCAGGCCCTCGCCCGCGGGGCCGCCAAGGTCTACGCCACCGCCCGCACCCCCCGCGACTGGAACGACCCGCGCATCGTCGGCCTCGCGCTCGACGTCACCGACGAGGCATCCGTCGCCGCAGCCGCACGCGCGGCGGCCGACACCACCATCGTCGTGAACAACGCCGGCGTGGCCGGAACCGCGCCCATCGCCACCGGCGAGATGAGCGAGATCAGGCGCATCATGGAGACGAATTTCTTCGGCGCGATCACCGTCGCCCGCGAATTCGCGCCCGTCGTGGCCGAAAACGGCGGCGGCGCACTTCTCGATGTGCACTCCGTACTCAGCTGGATCGGCCTCGCCGGCGCATACAGCGCCTCGAAGGCGGCGTTCTGGTCGGCCACGAATTCGCTGCGCATCGAACTGGCACCGCAGGGCGTTCAGGTCGTCGGGCTGCACCTGGGCTACGCCGACACTCCGATGACGGCCGGCATCGACGCCCCGATGAACGACCCGGCCGACGTCGTCGCGGCCGCCTACGACGGCCTCGAGGCAGGCGAGCTCGAGGTGCTCGCCGACCAGCTCAGCATCGATGTGAAGCAGGGGCTCGCGGCGCCCATCGAGGGGCTGTACCCGCAGTTCGCGAACGCCTGACGCCGGCGAATCGACTCTCTCGCTCGCTTCCCCGCAGCACTAGTGTTCTGAGTGAGAGAGTCGACGGGCGCAGAAGCCGGCTCGCGCGAGGGTGGGGTTGGCGACATGGCACAGTTGACGAAAGCGCAGCTCGAACAGATGGTCGAGCAGCTGAGGGCCGAGAACACCGGCCTCCGCGATGAGTTGCAGACCGTTCAGGTGCAGGCCGCGGTTCCGGATGCCGGAGCCCCGGCCGATCGCCAGCGAAAGCCGCGCGGCCGGGGCTGGACAGTACTGGCGACCGCCCTCATCCTCATCGGCACCCTGCTCGCACCCGTCGCGGTGGTCGCCAACTGGGCGAAGCTGCAGCTGGCCGACACCACCACCTTCGTCGACACGTTCGCTCCGCTCGCGAAAGACCCGGCCGTTCAGGCATACGTCACGACCGAGGTCGTGGCCGCGATCGACCAGCAGATCGACATCGACAAGCTCACCTCTGACGTCTTCGACTCGATCTCGGGGCTGGGCCTGGGGCCCGCGGCGACCACGGCGCTCGACTCGTTCAAGGGAGTGGCGGCCAACGGCATCCGCTCTGTGATGACGAACGCCGTGAGTGCGTTCGTACAGTCAGACGCGTTCGCGTCGGTGTGGCGGCAGGCGCTGACCACCAGCCACGACCAGCTCATCGCGGCGATGCAGAACGACCAGAACTCCGCGCTGACGGTCAACGGCAACGGTCAGGTGGGCATCGCGCTGGGGCCGATCATCGACCAGGTGAAGAAGGTGCTGGTCGACCGGGGGGTGACGTTCGCGGCGAACATTCCCGAGATCGACCAGACGATCGTGATCGCGCAGTCAGACGCGGTGGTGAAGGCACAGCTCGGCTACAACCTGGCCATCGCCGTCGGTTCGTGGCTGCCATGGATCGCACTGCTCTTTCTGGTCGCGGGCGTGCTGGTGGCGCGGCGGCGGTCGCTCGCGCTGATCTGGGCGGCGGTGGCGCTCGCACTGGCGATGATTCTCACGGCGTCGGGGGTGGCGATCGGGCACCTGATCTTCATCGGAGCGGTGTCGCCGGCGTACATACCGAGCGATGTCGCCGACACGCTGTACACGCACATCCTCGCGCTCGTGTCGTCGAGCGCCACGTCGATCGCGGTGCTGGCCGTCGTGGTCGCCGTGGTCGGCTGGCTCGCGGGGCCGTATCGGGCGCCGCGAGCGTTGCGGTCGCTGGCGGCATCGGGGGCGGCCTGGCTGCGCGGCGCTGCCGCGTCGCGTGGCTTCACCACGGGGCGTTTCGGCGAGTGGGCATACCGACTGAGGTACGTGGTGCGGGCCGCCGTGGCGGTGATCGGGGCGGCGATCATCCTGCTGAATCGGCCGATCACGCCGGCGGGAACGTTCTGGACGCTGTTCGGCGCCGTGATCGTGCTCATCGTGCTCGAACTGGTGCAGCGGCCTGTGGATGAACTGGTGCCTGTGGAGAAGTTGACGCCGGCAGAGGCGGCGGTCTTCGATGGCTCGGGGGGCTCGGGCGTGGGCGACACGCTCGTCGTCGAGGAGACCGTGACCGAGGTGGTTGTGCCCGAGGTGACTGCGCCCGAGTCGATTGTGCCCGAGTCGGTCGTGCCTGGCGAGGATTCGGGCACGCCGTCGTCGCGGGAGTAGTTCCACTGGTGGATTGAGTAATCTTCGCCTTATCTGTATTGTGACATATGCTCATCTCGACAGGCCTCGATCGCCTGCCGGACCCAACGTCACGATCACAAGGCGGAACCCTCCATGCCACACCACCCACCCACCACGCTTCTGGCGCGCGGTCGACGTCTCGCCCTCGCCCTCACGGTCGTCGGCGCCCTCGCCGGAGCCATGGCCGGGGCCGTCGCCTTCGCCGCTCCCGCGCAGGCCGACCCGTTGAGCTTCCAGCTGGCGAGCGGGTCTCCCGACTTCGGGTCAAGCAGGGTTCGGTGGTCACCCACACCATCCAGCTCATCAACGACGGTGACGACGACATCATCATCGACCCGATGGGTCTCGGTGCGCTCACGACCCCGTTCGTCGTCGGCAGCCTCGACTTCTCGTTGGCCAAGACCATCCCGCATGGCGGGCACGCCTCCTTCGCGGTTCAGTACACCGCGCCCCCGGCCGGAACCAACGACAGCCAGCCGGTCACCCTGACCGCGACCGACGTCACGCACCCCGGCTCGGTCGCGGTGCTGCCCCTGACCTTCAGCGCCAAGTCGATCGCGACCGACCCCGGCCACTTCACCATCCGGTCGTCGCTCGGCGGCGGCTCGGTCGACTTCGGCAGCGTGACGCTCGGCATGCCCCAGAAGACGCTCGTGACGCTGACCAACGATGGCGTGATCCCGCTCGAGTTCACCGACGGCGGCGTCACCGTTCTCGACACAGCAGGCGCGGCACTCCCGTCGGTCACCCTGACGGCGTCGTCGTTCGGCGTCGCCGGCGTCATCTACCAGCCCGGCGAATCGGCCACTTTCGAGCTGACCTTCGATCCGGCGACTGCCGGAACGGTCGCCGGATCGGTGCACATCGTGGGCGCACAGGCCACGACCAACCCCGAGAACACCAACGTCATCGAAGACGTCGACCTGGCCGGCATTGCGGTGAACGCGACCACACCGCCGCCGACGACGCCTCCCACCACCCCGCCGACGACGCCGCCCGTCGTGCCGACCACTCCCCCCGTCACGACGACCGATCCGGGCGGCTCGGGTGGCAGCTCGACGACCACCCTCGCGAGCACCGGCCTCGCGGCCATGACCCCGATGCTCATAGCGGCCTCCGTCACCTCGCTCGGCGTGCTCACTCTGATCGTCGCCCTGGCCTACCGCCGCTTCACCCGCCGCGAGCGCCGCTGACACACCGCGAGGCGTGACCGGCGCAGCCGCCGTTAGGGCGCGCCCCCGAGGCTGACCGGCGCAGCCCCCGTCCGGGCGCGCCCCCGAGGCTGACCGGCGCAGCCACCGTCCGGTCGCGC
>NZ_JAZHPE010000001.1:0-39841 GCF_036553535.1 Subtercola sp. YIM 133946 | reverse complement strand
GAGTAGGCCGCGCAGCGGGCGTATCGAAACCCGGGTCAGGCCCCCAGGCGCCGGTTGAGTAGGCCGCGCAGCGGGCGTATCGAAACCCGGGTCAGGCCCCCAGGCGCCGGTTGAGTAGGCCGCGCAGCGGGCGTATCGAAACCCGGGTCAGGCCCCCAGGCGCCGGTTGAGTAGGCCGCGCAGCGGGCGTATCGAAACCCGGGTCAGGCCCCCGGGGTCTGGTTCGAGACGGCGACCATCTCGTCGCGGTCGACGACCTTGACGCGGGTGCGGCCCGCCGCGGCGCCGAGTCCCAGCTCGTACTGGTCGAGGTGGTGCCAGCCGTCGACGGTGGTGAAGTCGACTCCACGCTCGTCGAGCAGCCGCACGATCGACTCTTCGGCGGGGTCGGCCGGGGTCCACCACGAAGCCTGGTCGCGCACGAGGTGGGCGAGGGTCTCCATGGCGTCAGACTTGGTGTGGCCGATCAGCCCCACGGGGCCACGCTTGATCCAGCCGGTGGCGTAGACACCGGGAACGACCTCGTCATGGTCATCCAGAACCCGGCCCTCACGGTTCGGGATGACGCCGCGCTTCTCGTCGAACGGCACCTCGGGCAGCGGCGAACCGAAATAGCCCACGGCGCGGTACAGCGCCTGAATCGGCAGCTCGCGAATCTCGCCGGTGCCCTCGACGCCGCCGGCGCCGTTCGGCCGGGTGCGTTCGTAACGGATGCCCGAGACGGCCCCATCGGTGCCCAGCACCTCGACGGGCCTGGCGTAGAAGTGCAGGTGCAGGCGGCGCGACGCGGTTCCGGGCTCACGGGTGCGCCACTGGTTCATGACGCGGTTGATCACCATGACCTGCTTGTTCGAGGCGATGGCGGCGGCCGACGCCGGGTCGACGTCGAAGTCTTCGTCGTAGATGACGATGTCGACGTCGGGCACCTCGCCGAGCTCGCGCAGCTCGAGCGGCGTGAACTTCACCTGGGCGGGGCCGCGGCGGCCGAACACGTGCACGTCGGTGACCGGCGACTGCTGCAGGCCGTGGTACACATTGGCCGGAATCTCGGTGGGCAGCAGGTCGTCGGGGTGCTTCGCCAGAATGCGGGCGACGTCGAGGGCCACGTTGCCGTTGCCGAGCACTGCCACCGACTGTGCGGTGAGCGGCCACGTGCGGGGCACGTCGGGGTGCCCGTCGAACCAGCTGACGAAGTCGGCGGCGCCGTACGACCCCTCGAGGTCGATGCCGGGAATGTCGAGCGAGGCGTCTCGAACGGCGCCGGTGGCGAAGATCACGGCGTTGTAGTGCTTCTTCAGGTCGTCGAGGGTGATGTCGACGCCGTACCGCACATTGCCGAAGAACCGGATGTCGCCACGGTCGAGCACCTCGCGCAGCGCGCCGATGATGCCCTTGATGCGCGGATGATCGGGGGCGACGCCATAGCGCACGAGCCCGTACGGCGCGGGCAGGTGGTCGAACAGGTCGATCGAGACGTCGAAGTGGCGTTCGGCCTTGATGAGCAGGTCGGCGGCGTAGATACCGGCCGGCCCTGCGCCGACGATGGCCAGGCGGAGCTTGGTCATGACTTTCCTTACGTTGTCGCTGGTTGAGTAGCTCCGTAGGAGCGTATCGAAACCGGTGTGGGCAGCTGGTTTCGATACGCGGCTTCGCCGCTACTCAACCAGCGGTGGGGTCTAGTTGCTTCGCTCGACCATCGTGTCGGCGAAGCGCATCAGGGTCTTCTTCACCGTGCCCTCGGGCAGCGGCGCGAGCGCGGCGACCGCGTCGGCGGCCCATCGGTGCGCCTCGGTAGTGGTCTCGAGCGTGACCGGATGCACGCGGAGTTCTGTGATCAGGGCGTCGACCTCGGCGGCAGGGGTGGCCGCGATCACGTCGGGGTCGAGCCGGCGCAGCAACTCGGCCGCGGTCGGATCGGTCAGGGCATCCCGCCGCAGGTACAGCAGCGGCAGCGTCACGACGCCCGCCCTGATGTCGGTGCCCGCGGTCTTGCCGGTCTTGTCGCTCTGCGGCGCGAGGTCGATGACGTCGTCGATGAGCTGGAAGGCGATGCCCACCTTCTCGCCGAAGTCGAACACGGCCTGCTGGTACTCGTCGGGCGCGTTCGAGACGAGCACGCCGAGCTGGGCCGAGGCGGCGATGAGCGAGCCGGTCTTGTCGGCCAGCACCTGCAGGTAGTGCGCGATCGGGTCTTCGCCCGGGCGCGGCCCCACGGTCTCGTGCAGCTGGCCGAGGCAGAGCCGCTCGAACGTGTCGGCCTGCAGCCGGATGGCGCGTTCGCCGAGAATCGAGAGCAGCTTGCTGGCGCGGGCGAAGAGCAGGTCGCCGGTGAGGATTGCGATGGAGTTGCTCCACACGGTGTGGGCCGTGGGCACACCGCGGCGCTGTTCGGCCTCGTCCATCACGTCGTCGTGGTAGAGCGACGCGAGGTGGATCAGCTCGATCGAGGTCGCGGCCGTCACCACGTCGTCGGTGACGCCGTCGCCGAGCTGGGCGGTGAGGAAGGCGAGAATGGGGCGCACGCGCTTGCCGCCCGCGTCGAGCAGGTAGCGCGCCGACACCTCGGCCATGCCGTCGTGGAAGGTGGTCTCAGAGACTAGTTGCTCTTCGACCCGCACGATGCCGTCGTCTACGGCCTTGGCGGCTCGCCGGTCATCCGCCGTGGCGAAGAGTCGTTCGGTGAGCGAGAACGGTGACGACGAACCCGAACTGCGGCGCGCTGCCTTAGACAGGCTGGCGCCCCCGGAAAGGTTCAGGGACCGATTGGTCGGCTTCACGGGGTCAAGCCTACTGAGTAACACCGGTTGTAGAAGACTCTGGGCCGGGGCTTGTGGCCGAGAGCGGCTTCGTACCGCGGTGCAGCGCCACGATGCCGGCGGTGAGGTTGCGGTAGCCGACGTCGGTGAAGCCGGCCGCACGCAGCCACCCGGCGAGGGTGGCCTGGTTCGGCCAGTCTCTGATCGAGTCGGCGAGGTAGGTGTAGGCGGCCGGATTCGAGCTGGCGACCTTCGCGAGCGCGGGCATGACCCGCTGCAGGTAGGCCGAGTAGCCGAGCCTGATGGGGGTGAGCGGCGGCGTGCTGAACTCGCAGATGACGATGCGGCCGCCGGGCTTCGTGACGCGATACAGCTCGCCCAGCGCGACCTTCGGCTCGACGATGTTGCGCAGGCCGAACGAGATGGTCACGGCGTCGAACTCGTCGTCGGCGAACGGCAGGTTCATGCCGTCGGCGACGAGAAACTCGATGTTCGGGTTGCCGGCCTGCTGGCGGCGGCCCACCTCGATCATTCCGGGCGAGAAGTCGGCCGCGACGACCTGTGCGCCGGTGGCGGCGAGCGAGGCGCTCGAGGTTCCGGTGCCGGCCGCGAGGTCGAGAATGCGTTCGCCGGGCAGCGGAGCGACAGCCTTGGTGGTCGCCACCCGCCAGAGAAAGGCGTTGCCCACCGAGAGCACGTTGTTGGTGCGGTCGTAGTGGGTCGACACGTCGTCGAACATCGCAGAGACCTGCGCGGGTTGCTTGCTGAGGTCGGCCTTAGACACCCCCTCAGTTTACGGGGCGCCCGCGTGGCTCTCGGCAAAGGCTCAGGATGCCCGCAGGCTACTCTGGGACTCATGACACCGCCTGTCGGGCCGAACTGGGCCAAGACCTACGAATTCGGGGCCGCACGGCTGCACACCCCCCGCTCCCTCGACGAGGTGCGCTCGATCGTGGCGGCGGCGACCCGGGTGCGTGCGCTCGGCACCCGGCACTCGTTCAACGACCTCGCCGACAGCTCCGGCGACCTGATCAGCCTCGTCGACCTGCCGCCCGACATCGTCATCGACGAAGACGCGCGCACCGTCACCGTCGCCGCGGGCACCCGGTACGGCTCGCTCGCCGACCGGCTGCAGCAGCAGGGCTGGGCGCTGCACAACATGGGGTCGCTGCCGCACATCTCGGTCGCCGGGGCGATCTCGACCGCGACGCACGGGTCGGGCATCCGTCACGGCAACCTCGCCACCGCGGTGTCGGGGCTCGAGTTCGTGTCGGGTCGCGGAGAGCTCGTCAGGGCCGACCGCAGCACGCCCGCCTTCGCAGGCATGGTCGTCGCGCTCGGCGCGCTGGGCGTGACCACCCGGGTGACCCTCGACATCCAACCCACCTTCGACGTGCGCCAAGACGTCTACGTCGACCTGCCGTGGCACGCCCTGCTGGCCGATTTCGACAGCATCATGGGCAGCGCCTACAGCGTCAGCGTGTTCACGAACTGGCTCGGCGAGAACGCGCAGCAGCTCTGGCTGAAGACCCGCATCGACCCGGCCGCCCCGCCCGTGCAGCTGCCCGCCACGCTGTTCGGTGCGACCGCCACGACGGCCACCCTGCTGTCGCCCACCGGCGAGGGCAACGACAACACCACCGCCCAGGGCGGCGTCGCGGGGCCATGGTCAGAGCGGCTGCCGCACTTTCGCTTCAACGCGGTGCCGAGCAATGGCGACGAGATCCAGAGCGAGTTCTTCGTCGACCGGGCGAATGCGGCGGCCGCGCTCAGCGTCGTGCGGTCGCTCGGCGAACGCATCGCACCGATTCTGCTCATCACCGAGCTGCGCACCATCGCGGCCGACGAGCTGTGGTTGAGCATGGCCTACGGCAGGGATTCGCTGGCCATCCATTTCACGTGGAAGAACGAGCCGGCTGCGGTGGCCGCCCTGCTGCCCGACCTCGAGGCCGCGCTGGCGCCGTTCGGCGCCCGGCCACACTGGGGCAAGGCATACGCGGCGACGGCGCCCGCCATCGCCCCGCTCTACGAGCGTCTGCCCGAGTTCGCCGCCCTGACCGAGGTCTTCGACCCCGACCACCAGTTTGGCAACGCCTACCTCGAGCGCACCCTGGGCCTGCCCGTGTAGCCGACCCGCGCGCACTCTCGACACAGGGGTTGCAGAGCGCAGGGGGCCGCGCGCAGAGTGGAACGATGGAATACACACACCTCGGCCGCTCCGGCCTGCGCGTCTCGCGACTCTGCCTCGGCACGATGAACTTCGGCCCCGAGACCGACGAGGTCGACGCGTTCGGCATCATGGACGCGGCGCACGACGCCGGAATCAACTTCTTCGACACCGCGAACGTCTACGGCGGCGAGGGCAAGCGCGGCTGGACCGAAGAGATCCTCGGCCGCTACTTCGCGCAGGGCGGCGGCCGCCGCGAGAAGACGGTGCTCGCCACGAAGCTCTACGGCAACATCACCGACTGGCCCAATGAGGGCAAACTGTCGGCCCTGAACATCCGTCGCGCCCTCGACGCCAGCCTCAGCCGCCTGCAGACCGACTACATCGACCTCTACCAGTTTCACCACATCGATCGCGAGACTCCGTGGGACGAGATCTGGCAGGCCATGGAGACCGCCGTCGCCCAGGGCAAGATCATCTACAACGGCAGCAGCAACTTCGCCGGCTGGCACATCGCCACCGCACAGGCGGAGGCGCACAAGCGCAGCTACACGGGACTCGTCAGCGAGCAGTCGATCTACAACCTGCTGACCCGCGACATCGAGCTCGAGGTCATTCCGGCGCTCGAGGCGAACGGCCTGGGGCTGATTCCCTGGTCGCCGCTGCTCGGCGGCCTGCTCGCCGGGGTTCTGCGCAAGGAGCGCGACGGCAGCCGCCGTAACGCCGGGCGCAGCGCCGCGGCCCTCGATGCCAACCGCGACGCCATCGGCGCCTACGAAGACTTCGCCGACGAGCTCGGGCACGACCCGGCCGACGTGGGGCTGGCCTGGCTGCTGCATCAGCCGGCTGTCACCGCGCCCATCATCGGGCCGCGCACACGCGAGCAGCTCGACGCCTCGCTGCACGCGCTCGACGTGACGCTCGACGAGACCGCGCTGGCCCGCCTCGACGAGATCTTTCCCGGCCACAAGACGGCGCCCGAAGACTACGCCTGGTGAGAACGCCACCGGCCGGGCGCGTAGCCTAGAAACGTGACCGAAACCGCACGTGCAACACCCCGGCTGTTCGTCGAGACCCGGGCCGTCAGCGACATCCGACTGCTGATTCCGCTGCTTGATGCACGGCATCCGCTGCTCTGGATTCGCAAGGGCCAGGGCATGGCGGGCCTCGGCACGGCTCTGCGGCTCGAGTTCTCGGGCGCCGACCGTTTCACCGAGGCCTGCGCCGCCTGGCGCGACGTGGCCGCCGCCGCGACCGTCGACGACCCGCTCGCCTCACCCGGCACCGGGCTGATCGCGTTCGGCACGTTCGCGTTCTCGGCGAAGTCGGCCGAGACGAGCGTGTTGATCGTTCCCGAGACCATCATCGGCAAGCGCAACGGCATCTTCTGGGTGACCCGCGTGCGGGTGCTGGCCGACGGCGAGGCCGCGCCGGCGCGGCGCGAGGTGGTGCCGGGCGGGCATCCGGTGCCGCCTGCGACATCGTTCGGGCCCGAGTACCGCATCACGCTGCTGCCCGGCGCCGCCACGCCCGACACCTACCGGGCGGCCGTCGAGTCGGCTGTCGGGCACATCAACGCCGGCGAGCTCGAGAAGGTGGTGCTGGCTCGCGACGTGGTGGGACACCTGCCGGCCGAATCCGACCTGCGGCGCATTCTGCTCGACCTCGCGCTCGGCTACCCCGATTGTTGGACCTTCGCGGTCGACGGCCTCATCGGCTCGAGCCCCGAGACGCTGGTGAGGGTCGACCACGGCACCGTCACCGCGCGGGTGCTGGCCGGCACCATCTCGCGCGGGCGCGACGCCGAGGCCGACCACGACCAGGCCGTCGCCCTCGCGACCAGCGCCAAAGACCTCGACGAGCACCGGTTCGCTGTCGCCAGTGTCATGACGGCGCTCACGCCGCACTCGCGCACGCTGATCGCCAGCGAGATTCCGTTCACGCTGAAGCTGCCGAACCTCTGGCACCTGGCGAGCGACGTCGAGGGCACCCTCGGCGACGGCTCGACCTCGCTCGACCTCATCGCGTCGCTGCACCCGACCGCGGCCGTGGCAGGCACGCCGACACCGGATGCCCTGCGGCTCATCGACGAACTCGAACCGTTCGACCGGGGTCGCTACGCGGGCCCGGTGGGCTGGGTCGGCGCCGACGGTGACGGTGAGTGGGCGGTGGCACTGCGCTGTGCGCAGGTCGACGACGACGGCACCATCACCGCCTACGCGGGGGCCGGAATCGTGTCGGAGTCGAATCCCGAGCACGAGTTTCTCGAGACCCGCATGAAGTTCAGGCCCATCGTGGAGGCCTTCGGCTGACGTCCGTCGGCTGCCGCGAACCGGTCAGGTGAGGGCGAGGCGGGCGCGCTGCTCTTCGACGCCGAAGGCGGGCGCGGGCCAGTCCTGGTTGAGGTTCCGCAGGGCATCCATCAGCAGGCGCTGAACGGCGAGCCGGGCATACCACTTGCGGTTCGCGGGCACCACGTACCAGGGTGCGGTGGTCGTCGATGTGCGGTCGAACACGGCCTGGTAGGCGTCTTGGTACTGGTTCCAGAGCTCGCGCGAGTCGATGTCGTTCGGGTTGAACTTCCAGTGCTTGTCGGGCCTGTCGAGGCGCTCGGCGAGCCGGGCCTTCTGTTCGTCGGCGCTGATGTTCAGCATGACCTTGAGCACCGTCGTGCCGTGCGCCACCAGCTCCGACTCGAAGTCGTTGATCTGCCGATACCGCTCGTCGATCACGTCGGGGGTGGCGAGGTTCAGCACCTTGCCGGCGAGCACGTCTTCGTAGTGTGAGCGGTCGAAGACGCCGATCTGGCCGCCCACCGGCAGGCGCTTGCGGATGCGCCAGAGAAAGTCGTGCTCGAGCTCTTCGGGCGTGGGCTTCTTGAAGCTGGCGTGGGTGACGCCCTGCGGATCGACCGACCCCACGACGTGCTTCACGATTCCGCCCTTGCCTGCCGAATCCATGCCCTGCAGCACCAGCAGAATCGAGCGCGAGTCGTCGAAGAGGCTGTTGGCGAAGAGCTTCTCCTGCAACAGGCTCACCTCGGTGGCATTCGCCGCGAGCGCCGCCTCACCGGCCGTCTTCGTGCCGGCGAACCCCGGTGTCGCGTCTGCGTCGCTGCCGGCCAGGGTGTAGCCCGCGCCCGCACGCAGCAGCGGGGCCGGGTCTTCGATCCAGTTCTTCACGGCCTTCATCACGCGCACCCTTCGTCAGATCAGTTCAGGCTACTGGCAGGGCGCCTCAACGGTCGAGAGCCACCTCGAGCAGCGTCGGCCCGGTGATCGGCGAGGTCAGCTCGCGGTCGAGTTCGCTGCGCGTCGATGCCCGGGCGTACGACCAGCCGTACGCCGCGGCCAGGGCCGCGAGGTCGACCGTGTGCGGGGTCATCATGACCCGGTCGAAGGCGGCCCTGTCGGCGGTGGCGGCGACCTCGAGCGTGTCGAAGATGGTGCCGCCGCCGTCGTTGCCGACGATGACGTGGATGCGCGGCCGACGCTCCTCAGACCCTAACAGCATGCTGCCCACGTCGTGCAGCAACGTGAGGTCGCCGATGAGCACACGCGTGACACCCGTCTGAGCTGCCAGCTCAGAGCCGCGCTGGCTGGCGAGTGCGATTCCGGAGGCGGTCGCGATGGTGCCGTCGATTCCGGCGAGGCCCCGGTTGGCGTGCACGATGATCTTCTTGCCGGGGGCGGCCTGGTCGAGGTCGCGGATGAGCCGCGAGGCGCCGAGCACCAGGCGGTCGTGCGGCCAGGTGGCACGCCACACGGCGAGGGCGAGCATCCGTCTCGTGATGGACGCACGCAGGGCCGACAGTTCGGCGACACGGTACTCGCGGCGCTCGGCGATGTCTCTCGACCGGGCGGCCTCGATGTTCGGGGGTGCCACGTCATCGGGTTCTGCCGCGAGCAGCGCGCGGCTCGTGACGGCCCACGAGCGCAGCCAGTCGCGCTCTGCGGCGCGGTCGGCCGCGGCGCGGTCAGACGGCTCGTCGGTGGCGGTAGGCGCGTCGCCAGCGGCGCCGGCCCTGTCATCGGCGGGGGCGACTCTCACGGCGGGCGCGAAGGCGGCGCGGTGGGCGGGGTTGAACACCGACACGTCGTCGGGGCTCTGGCCCACCACGATCACCTCGACCCCCTCGCGGCGCAGCAGCAGCGGCACCTCGCGCGAGAGCGACGGATGCCCGAACACGATCGCCCGCTCGACCCGCCCGCCGAAGTCTTCGGCGGCGAGCAGCTGGCGGTAGGCGACGACGAGGTTGCGGCCGAACCGCGACCCGCTCGACGGTTCGGCGAGGAGCGGCCAGCCGCCCTCGTGAGCGAGTTCTTCGGCGGCGGGGCCGGCGCCGTGGCCGGCGATCACGATCGTGCGCGGCCCGCGCTCGAGCTCGAGCACCGCCGCTGGGGTCGACGCCGTGGCATCGACCGCGTGGGGTGCGCCCGGGGGCAGGTGCGGTACGACCGTCGAGAGAGGCTCGCGAAACTGCAGGTTCACGTGCACGGGGCCGGCGGTCGACGACCCCGTCGAGGCACCGGTCGCTGCAGCCCAGGCCGCGGCCGCGATGTCGTGGGCGCGAGCCGGTTCGGTGACCGCTCCCACCGGGGCCTGCACGTCGAACTCGGCGCGCACGAAGCGGCCGAAGATGCCGGCCTGCCAGGTGGTCTGGTTGCTGCCGGTCGCACGCAGCTCGTCGGGCCGGTCGGAGGTGAGCAGCAGCATGGGCACGTTCGAATGGCTGGCCTCGAGCACGGCCGGCAGCAGGTTGGCCACGGCGGTTCCCGACGTGGTGACGACGACGGCCGGGCGGGCCGTCTCGACCGCGAGGCCGAGGGCGGTGAAGCCGGCACTGCGTTCGTCGATGCGAACCTGCAGGTCGAGCATCCCGACCCGGTCGAATTCGGCGAGAGCCAGCGCCAGGGCCTGCGAGCGCGAGCCCGGCGACAGCACGGCGTCGGTCAGGCCGAGCTCGATGAATTCGCTGAGAAGAGCGAGCGAGAAGTCGGCGGCCGGGCTTTCAGCCGCGGTCACCGGTCAGTTCTGCCGTTGTCGGTTCGCTTGTCGGGGTCTTCGTTCTCGGCGAACTGCTCTTCGAGGTCGCGAAGCTGTGCGTCAGACACCGGATCGGCCTTCAGCGCCCCGAGAAACTCGGGGTCGTCGTCGGGGCCGACGGTGCGGTACTGAACCTGCCGTTTCGACGACTTGCGCCCGCGCCCGATGAGAAACCACAGCACCCCGCCGATCACCGGGAACAGCAGCACGATGAAGACCCAGGCCAGCTTGGGCACGGCGCGAACGCGGTGCCGTGGAAAGAGGATGCAGTCGACCAGCGCATACACGTAGAAAGCCGCCGCGAGTGCGACAAGACCAACCAGGAGACGAGCCATAGTCAAACCATACGCCCTGAAAAAGGCCCCGCGCCCGTCAGTGATGATGTCTTCGGCGGTCTCGCAGGCAGCGGTCAGATGCACGGGCTGCGGCGGGGGCGGAGGTGCCCTGCACAGCGCAGTGGGAGCCGGCTATCAGGGTGACCTCGTAAGCTGATCTGGTGAAAACAGGACGCACGTGGTTGGTCTACACGCTCATTCGTGTCGGCATCTTCGCGGTGGCGCTGGCCGTGCTGCTCATCACCCGGATGACCCCGTGGATCGCCGCCGTCATCGCGGCCGTGATCTCGCTCTGCGTCTCGTACATCTTTCTGCGCAGACCACGCGAAGAGCTGGCCACCGGGCTCTACGAGGCTCGGCACGGCGACGCGAAGCCGGCGAAGCGCAGAGCGTCGAAGACGGGCTCAGACGAAGACCTCGAAGACACGGTGGTCGACGACAGCGCGGCCGCCGACCGTGCCGGCGACACAGGGGTCTCGCGCCGGGTCGACGACAGCGACGCCGCGCTCTAGAAGGTCAGGGCCGCCGCCAGGCCGAGCCCGAACAGCAGGCCCATGAAGCTGGTCAGCTTCAGCGCCAGAATGAACTCCTTCGCCGTCTTGCCCGTCAGCGTGATCAGAATCGCCGGCAGCGAGAGCAGCAGCGTGAAGAACACCAGCGGCGCCAGCGGGAACAGGAACGAGAACAGCAGCAGAATCGCGTACGCAAGCAGCAGGAACACCACGAAGATGATGCGCGCGGCCCGCTGGCCGACGAGCACCGCGAGGGTGCGCTTCCTGGCCACCCGGTCTTGGTCGATGTCGCGGATGTTGTTGACCATCAGCACGGCGCAGGCGATGAACCCGGCCGCGGCGCCGGCCAGCAGGCTCTCGAAGTTGTAGCTGTCTGAGAGGATGTACGTCGTTCCGACCGTGGCCACCAGGCCGAAGAAGATGAACACGAACAGTTCGCCGAGGCCGTAGTACCCGTACGGCCGCTTGCCCCCGGTGTAGAAGTAGGCCGCGGCGATGGCGACGGCGCCCGGGATGAGCAGCCACCAGTGCTGGGTGAGCACCACGATGACGACCCCCGCCGCCGCCGCGAGCACGAAGAAGGCCAGCGCCACGGCCAGCACCCGCTTCGGGTTCGCCACCCCCGACCCGGTGAGCCGCGGCGGACCCACCCTGAACTCGTCGGTGCCGCGCACCCCGTCGGAGTAGTCGTTCGAGTAGTTGACGCCGATCTGCAGAAACAGCGCCACCGCGAGGCTGAGCAGCGCCAGCCCCCAGTCGATGGTCTCGAACCCGCCCGTGATCAGCGTCGATGCACCGACCCCGAGCGCCACGGGAGCGATCGCGAGCGGCAGGGTGCGGATGCGCGCGCCCGCGATCCACATGGCCGGGGTCGGCTTCACGAGCTTGTTCGGGGCAGAGTGCTGCCGTTTGCCTGCCGGATGCCCGGACTTCCTGCGTTTCGTCTGCGCCACCCGAGAATTCTAGCGAGGGCCGACCCCGGGCATCCTGTACGCCCGCGCCGTGCTACTGCCGGGCCAGCGCGCGCGCCACCGCCAGCCTGTCGGGTTTGCCCGAGCTGAGGGTCGGCAGAACATCGAGTTTCACGATGCGCGATGGCGCTGCCGGCCTGCCCACGGCCTCGGTGACCGCGGCCTGCAGCTCGGCCAGCGCACCCTCGTCGAACGGCTCGGCCGTGACCACCACCGCGGTCTGCCCCCACTGCTCGCTCGGCTGCGGCACGACGATGGCGCCATGGAACCCTTCGCGCGACTGCACGACCCGCTCGACGCGGTCGAGCGCCACCTTGATGCCGCCCGAGATGATGACGTTGTCGAGCCGCCCCGTGATGGCGACCTGGCTGCCGGTGGGGCCGTTCACCACCTCGCCGCTGTCGGCGGTGCGATACCAGCGGCGACCGTCGTCGGTGTAGAACTTGCGCGCGGTCAGCTCCTCGTCGCCGAGGTAGCCCTCGGCGAGCATCGGGCCCGCGAGTTCGAGCTCGCCGCCGGTGGTGCGGGCGACGGTCTGGCCGATCGGATGCCCGTCGTACACGCATCCGCCGCTGGTCTCGCTCGACCCGTACGTGCGCCGCACCTTCAGGCCGAGGTCTTGGGCCCTGGCGAACAGCGCGGCCGGAACGGCCTGGCCACCGATCAGCAGAGCATCCAGTTCACGCAGCGAGTCGCGGATGCCCGCATCGCTCTCGCCCGCATCGACCAGCCGCGCCAGCTGGGCCGGCACGATCGACGAGAACTTCAGTTCGGCGGCCAGCTCGTCGACGCCGGCGGCGAACGCGCGGGCGCTGAAGTGCCCGGGCGGCAGCAGCACGGGCTTCGTGGCCGCCACGATCGACCGGATCAGCACCTGCACCCCCGCGATGTAGTGCGTGGGCAGCGCCAGCAGCCACTGGCCGGGGCCGCCGAGCTCCGACTCGGTGGCGCCGGCGCTGGCGAGCAGGGCGTCGGCGCTCAGCGCGACGCGTTTCGGCACGCCCGAGCTGCCCGAGGTCTCGATGACGAGCGCGATGTTCTTCGGCACCTCGGCCGGTATCGCGGGGGCGCCGGCCTCGCCGGAGGCGTGCCTGGCCCGCGGCGCCGCGAGCGGTTCGCGCGGCAGGATGGCCGGGCCCGTGCCGCTCAGCGCGGCGCGAACGGCCTTCGACACCTCGGCCGGCTCAGCGGCCGGCAGAACCTCGAGTCGTCTCGTCATTCCCCCACCCTAAATCGCGTGCGCCCCTGCTCGCGCGCCCCGCCGTGGCCACCGCCCGGGGTCAGTAGTGGTACGGGAACGGCGCCCAGTCGGGCGCGCGCTTCTCGAGGAACGAGTCGCGGCCCTCCACGGCCTCGTCGGTACCGTAGGCGAGCCGGGTGGCCTCGCCCGCGAACACCTGCTGGCCCACGAGCCCGTCGTCGACCGCGTTGAACGCGAACTTCAGCATGCGGATGGCGGTCGGCGACTTCGTCAGAATCGTGCGCGCCCAGTCGAGCGCCTCGATCTCGAGCTCGGCGTGCGGCACGACGGCGTTCACGGCGCCCATCTCGTAGGCGCGCTGGGCGCTGTATTCGCGGGCCAGGAAGAACACCTCCCGGGCGTTCTTCTGCCCGATCTGGCGGGCGAAGTAGGCGCTGCCGTAACCGGCGTCGAACGACCCCACGTCGGCGTCGGTCTGCTTGAACTTCGCGTTCTCGGAACTGGCGATCGACAGGTCGCAGACGACGTGCAGCGAGTGTCCGCCGCCGGCCGCCCAGCCGGGCACCACTGCGATGACCACCTTCGGCATGAAACGGATGAGCCGCTGCACCTCCAGGATGTGCAGCCGCCCAGTGGAGGCCGCGCTCGTACCGGCCCCGTCGCCCTCGGCGTACTGGTAGCCGTCGCGGCCCCTGATGCGCTGGTCTCCCCCGCTGCAGAACGCCCAGCCGCCGTCTTTCGGGCTGGGTCCGTTGCCGGTCAGCAGCACGACGCCGATGCGGGGGTTCTGCCGCGCATCGTCGAGGGCCCGGTACAGCTCGTCGACCGTGTGGGGGCGAAACGCGTTGCGCACCTCGGGCCTGTTGAAGGCGATGCGGGCGACCTGACCGGCCCGGTCGTGGTGGTAGGTGATGTCGGTCATTCCCGCGGCGGCGGGGGCCGGCATCCACTCGGCCGGGTCGAAGATCTCGGAGACGAACGGTTCAGCCGCAGCTTCTGATGCCATGACGCCAGCCTAATCGCGACACAATGGGGCCATGGCCTCCACGCACCGCCCCCTGCCGACGCTGGCAGAACTGCTCGACTCAGCGAGCGTTGTCTCACTGCCCCTCACCACCCGGTTCAGGGGGGTGGATGCTCGCGAGGCCGTCGTTCTGCGCGGGCCCGAGGGCGCCACCGAGTTCTCGCCCTTCGTCGAGTACGACGACGTGGAGTCGCTGGCGTGGCTCGCCGGGGCGATCGACTTCGGCTGGGTGGCGGCGCCCGCCGCTCTGCGCGACCGCGTTCACGTCAACGCGACGCTGCCCGCCGTCGCGCCAGGCGAGGTCGAGGCCGTGCTGGCCCGGTACCCCGGCTGCCGCACGATCAAGGTGAAGGTCGCCGAGCGCGGCCAGACCCTCGACGACGACCTCGCCCGGGTGCGCGAGGCGCGCGCGCTGCTCGGTTCGGAGGGTCGCATCAGGCTCGACGCGAACGGCGGCTGGAACGTCGACGAGGCCGAGCACGCCATCCACGCGCTGGCCGAGTTCGACCTGGAGTACGTCGAGCAGCCCTGCGCGAGCGTCGACGACCTGTGGGAGATCCGTCAGCGTGTGAAGTACATGGGCATTCCGGTGGCGGCAGACGAGAGCGTGCGCAAGGTCGACGACCCGCTCGACGTGGCGCGCAGGGGTGCCGCCGACATTCTCGTCATCAAGGCGCAACCGCTGGGGGGCATCCATTCGGCCCTCGACATCGTCGGTCGTGCGGGCCTGCCGGTGGTGGTCTCGTCAGCCCTCGACACGTCGGTGGGCATCGCGATGGGGGCGCATCTCGCGGCGTCTATTCCGAATCTGGAATACGACTGCGGCCTTGCCACCGCCGCCCTGCTGGCGGCCGACGTGACGGCCGAACCGCTGGTGCCCGTCGACGGCGCGATCGACGTGCGGCGGCCCGTTCTCGACGAGTCGCTCGTGCAGCAGGTGCGCGCGGCGGCACCGCGCGACATGTGGTGGCGCGACCGCCTCACCCGTGTCTACGGCCTGCTCGTCGAACTCTCCGAGTCGACGGGCCGCCACGCAGGCTGAACCGCAGAAGACCGGCCGGTCTACAGCCCGGAGTACGAGTGCAGGCCGTGGAAGAAGACGTTCACGATGCCGAAGTTGAACAGCACCGCCGCGAAGCCGATAATCGCCAGCCAGGCCGACCGTGACCCGCGCCACCCGCGCGTCGCCCGGGCGTGGATGTAGCCGGCGTAGATGACCCAGATGATGAAGGTCCAGACCTCTTTCGTGTCCCAGCCCCAATAGCGACCCCACGCCCGCTCGGCCCACACCGCACCGGCGATGAGGGTGAAGGTCCAGAACACGAAGCCGACGATGTTCACGCGGTAGGCGAGGTTCTCGAGCCGCGTCGAGTCGGGCAGCGACGCCAGGAACTTCAGCTTCACGAACTTCAGGGCCGACCCCGACACCTCGCGCCGCGACTGCAGCAACTGGATGCCCGACAGAGCGAAACCGAGAGCGAAGAATGCCGTGCCGAGGCTCGCCACGAATACGTGGATGACGAGCCACGCCGACTGCAGCGCCGGCGGCAGCGGGGCGATGACCACATAGTAGTTGACGGTCGAGATGCCGAGCAGGATCAGCACGAGCCCGGTGATGAACGTGCCGAGGAAGCGCAGATCGACGCGGGTGTTGACCACCAGGAAGACGCCGATGATGAGCACGGTTCCGGTCATCGAGAACTCGTACATGTTGGCCCACGGCACCCGCTGGGCGGCGATGCCGCGCACCACGTCGGCGGTGACCTCGAGCAGGAAGCCGAGCAGGGTGAACGCCATGCCGAGCCGCAGGCTCAGCGAGCGCTGCGTGATGCTGCCGTCGGCCCCGAAGCGGCCCTTGAGGTTCTGGCCGCCGTCGCGGCCTCCGGATGCCCGGCCACCGGTCGTCGCGACGGCACGGTCGGCGGCATCCGTCGCACGCTCACCCGCGGGAGCCTCGGCCACGGCCACCGACGCCGCTCCACCGGCACTCGACGCACCGACCCCGGAGCCCACCGACGCCGTCTCGAGCACCCTCGGCGCTGTGGTGACAGATCCGTCGACGCCGACCGTGTTGCCCGCCTTCACCTGCGCCGAGCGGCGCGCGAGGTCGAGCGCGAACGCGATGAAGGCGGCCGCGTACAGCACCATGGCGGCGTACAGCAGGAAGATCGAATACTCGTCGAGTGTCACGGTGTAAGCCTAAGCGTTTGTATCAGCGGCGGGAACGTCGCCCAGACGATCGTCGCTGAGAACTTTGGAATGCCGGTCGGCGATCTCGTTGACCGCCGCAGCCAGCCGCGGGTCTTCGCCGCGGGCGAGCCCGGCGTACTCGAGGCTGAGCGTTCCGTCGCTCTTCTCGGTGGCCTTGACCCACACCCGACGACGCGGGATGAACAGCGACACCAGGAGGCCGGCCAGGGCGGAGGCGGCGAACAGCAGCACCCAGCCCTGCGTCGGGTCGTGGTGGATGTCGAGCGAGGCGTAGCGCTGAACCTCGTCGAAGCTGATCGTGCCGAGCCCGTCGGGCAGGGCCTGACTGTCGCCCGGCTTCAGCTCGATCGATTCGACGCCGGTCGTGCCGCCGGTGAGCTGCGTCATCTTGTCGGTGTCGAGCGAGTAGACCGAGGTGGGCACGCCCCCGTTCAATCCGAGGTCGCCCGAGTAGACGTTGAGCGTCAGAACCGGGTACTGGTCGTCGGGGTACGTCGAGTAGTAGGCGCCGGTGGTCGAGACCGCCTGGGTGGGGTAGAAGAACCCGATCATGCCGAGCTGCTGGGCCAGGCCATCCGGAACCTTCACCACACCGACGCTGGTGAGGTTCGCATCCTGCGGCAGAAAGGGCACCGAGTCGGTGAAGACCACGTTGCCCGCGGGGTCTTTGACCGTGATCTTGGGGGCGTAGCCGTTGCCCAGCAGGTACACGTCGGTGCCGCCGATGCGCAGCGGCGAGTTGACCTTAATGTCGGAGTCGACCGTGGCCTGACCGCGCTCCTGCGTGGTGACGTAGGCGTTGTAGTCGATCGGCTGGCCGAACGCGCCGTCGGCCTTGGTCTCGTAGGCCGCCGTGAACTGGTCGAGCTTGATCGAATAGGGGTCGAGCGAGGTCTCGGTGAAGAACCGGCCGGGGTTGAAGGAGTCGTAGGCGCTCAGGGTGTTGACGAACACGCCGCCGTTCTCGACGAGCACGCGCTGGCCGCTGAACCCGAAGCCGCCGCCCACGCCGACGGTGACGAGGATGCCCACCAGCGCGGCATGGAAGACGAGGTTGCCCGTCTCACGTGCATACCCGCGTTCGGCAGACACCGAGGCAGTCTCGTTGCCGTTCTTGTCGGCGGAGTTGAAGACCACGACGCGGTACCCCGACTTGCGCAGCAGCCTGCGGGCGGAGTCGACTGCGGCCACTGCAGAGACCGACGGGGCGCCGCCGTCGCCGGGCGCGAGCGTGCGGCGCTGGAATCCGGCCAGTCGCGCGAGGCGCGCCGGGGTGCGCGGCGGCTTCGCGCGCAGGGCGTCGAAGTGGTGCTTGGCACGGGGGATGACGCAGCCGACGAGCGAGATGAACAGCAGCAGGTAGATGCTCGAGAACCACACCGAGGTGTACACGTCGAACGCCTGCACCTTGTCGAGAATGGGCGCGAGCGTGGGGTTGTCGACGAAGTACTGGGTGACGCCGTTGGGATCGGCTGCGCGCTGCGGCACGAGCGAGCCCGGCACGGCCGCCAGGGCGAGGAGCAGCAGCAGGAAGAGGGCCGTGCGCATGCTGGTGAGCTGGCGCCAGAACCAGCGCAGCCAGCCCACGAAGCCCAGCTTCGGCTGCACGATGTTGCCGTCGCTGTCGGGAGTCGGAGCCTCGGGCGCCGGGGTGTCGAAATGATCAGATGGCCGGGACAAAACCGGTGATCACCGCCTGCAGTTGGTAGGTCCAGAGGGTCCAGAGGCCGCTCACCATCAGAATTCCTATGACGACGAGGCCCACACCCCCCAGAATGTTGATGAGTCGTATATGCCGTTTGAGGAATTTGACCGTGTGGGTCATCCAGTTGAGGCCGAGCGCCACGAGGAGGAAGGGGATTCCGAGCCCGAAGCAGTAGAACAGGCCCAGCAGTGCGCCGCTCCAGGCCGAGCCGCCGGTCAGGCTCAGTGCCTGGATGGCGCCGAGGGTGGGGCCGATGCACGGCGTCCAGCCGAGGCCGAACACGATGCCGAGAATCGGCGCGCCGGCGAGGCCGGTGGCGGGGCGCCACGACGGCTTGAAGGTGCGTTGCATGAAGCTGAACTGGCCGATGAACACGAGGCCGAGCAGAATAACGATCACACCGAGCACCCGCGTGATGGCGTCACCCCAGACCAGCAGCCACATGCCGAGCGCGCCGAGCAGGGTGGATGCCGCGACGAACACCACCGAGAAGCCCAGCACGAACAGGCTGATGCCGAGCAGCACCCGGCGGCGGTTCTGCCGAGCGCTCGGGTCGCTGAGGCCACCGACGTAGGCCAGGTACCCGGGCACCAGCGGCAGCACGCAGGGCGAGGCGAACGACACCAGGCCGGCAAGCATCGCGATGGGAATCGCCACGATCAGCTGGCCGTTCAGCACCGCGTTCGCGAACGGGTTGACCACGATTAACTCGTCTCGGCGACGGCGTCACCGATCAGCGTGTCGAGAATGTCGGGAGCCGTCGCCTGGCCCAGGATGCGCGCCGCCACCCGGCCCTGCTTGTCGATGACGAGCGTGGTGGGCACAGCGTTGGGGGCGACCTGGCCGCTGAGCGCCAGCTGCACCGCACCATCGGTGTCGATGACAGAGCTGTAGGTGAGGCCGAACGAGGTGTCGAAGGCGATGGCCGTCTGGGCCTGATCGCGCACGTTGACGCCGAGGAAGGTCGCGCCGTTGCCGGTGTACTTGCTGTTCAGCGTCTCGAGGGCGGGCGCTTCGGCGCGGCACGGCGCGCAGCCGGCGTACCAGAAGTTGAGCACGAGCACCTGGCCGCGGTACTGCTCTGCGGTGACGGTCTGCCCGTCTTGGGTGGTACCGGTGAAGTCGATGGCCGCGCCGCGGTTCGCTTCGGAGATCTCGGTCACGGTGCCGTCTCCGGCGATGTACTGCTTGCTGTCGCCGCTGCGGTACTGGGCCGCGAGCGGATCGCTCGAGCATCCGGCCAGCAGGCCGACGGCCACGATGGCAGAGGCCACCGCGAGAAGTGAACGCCGAGCCCTCACGTCAGACCGCTCCGTCGTCGACGGCCTCGGCCAGAAGGTCTGCGGCCGGATCTTCGTAGCCGACCTCGACGAACAGCCCGCCCTCGCGCTCGAAGCTGGTGATGCTCGAGAGGTTGCAGCGGCGCTTGCGGGGGTCGTGCCAGAGGTGTTGGCCGGTGACCTTCAGGTGGGTGGCCCAGATGGGCAGCTGGTGGCTCACCATGATGACGTCGCCGCCGTCGACCGAATCGAAGGCGTCGTTCATCGCTGCGAGCATCCGTGTGGTCACACTGGTGTACGCCTCGCCCCAGCTGGGTGTGAACGGGTTGGCCACCCACGACCAGTTCTTCGGGTTGCGCAGCGCTCGGTTGCGCCTCGCCGGGCTCATGCCCTCGAACTTGTTCGTCGGTTCGATGATGCGGGGCTCGGTCTGGATGGGCAGGTCGAAGGCGGCCTGCTGCGGGGCGGCCGACTCCTGGGCGCGCTGCAGCGGCGACGCGAACAGCGCCGACACGGGTCGGTGGCGGGCGACGAGCTCATCGGCGGCCGACTGTGCGATCTGCCGACCGAGGTCGGAGAGGCCGAATCCGGGCAGGCGGCCGTACAGCACGTGTTCGGGGTTGAAGACCTCGCCGTGACGTACGAGATGAAGTTGGCTGGCTACCACGCCCAACAGTTTACGGAGTGTAGAAGTCGCGAAGCTGCTCAGCGCCTGAATGCACAATAAGTAGTGAAGCTCAGCTACACGGTTGTTGAATGAGAATGAGATTGTGCTGAACAGTCGTCTGCGATCAAATGGAGGAAGAAAGGACTACCCCATGGCACTCATCATCTTCCTCAGCATCTTCGGCCTGATCGCCCTCGTCGGCATCGTCGCGGCCCTCATCCAGACGGCGACCGACGGCTACGGCCGCGTCGCGAATCGCGCGTACTTCCGCCGCCTGCCGTAACTGTGGCGCGGGCGGGTTTCGATACGCGCTGCGCGCTACTCAACCGGCGCAGCGCGGGCGGGTTTCGATACGCGCTGCGCGCTACTCAACCGGCGTAGCGCGAGCGGGTTTCGATACGCGCTGCGCGCTACTCAACCAGCGTAGCGGTCGCCGGGTCGGCAGCGCCGCGCACGGCGTGGAGTCCGCTGGTTGAGTAGCACGGCGCAGCCGAGCGTATCGAAACCGGCACCCGAGTAGACTTGCTCCCCGTGACTGAACGCGTACTCATCAAAGATCTGCCCGCCCTGCCCGACGGCCCCGTCAGTGTTTCGGGGTGGGTCGAGACCGTGCGCGACCAGAAGAAGGTGCAGTTCGTCGTTCTGCGCGACGAGTCCGGTGCCGTGCAGCTGGTCAACCCGCGCACCACCGACTCCGACGGGGCCGTCGTCGCTGACGAACCGGCCACCACGATCTCGGCGCTGACCCAGGGTTCGTTCGTCACCGCGACCGGGCAGCTGAAGCACGACGAGCGGGTGAAGCTCGGCGGCATCGAGGTCAAGCTCGACTCGCTCACCGTCGCCACGCTCGCGAACCCCGAAACCCCCATCGCGGTCGACAGCGGCATCGACAAGCGCATGGACTGGCGTTTCCTCGACCTGCGGGTGCCGCGCAACGCGCTCATCTTCCGCATCCAGACGACGCTCGAGAACGCCTTCCGGCGGTACTGGATCGAGCGGGACTACGTCGAGATCCACACGCCGAAGCTGATGGGCAGCCCGTCGGAGTCGAACGCCGAGCTCTTCAGGCTCGACTACTTCGACACCACCGCGTACCTCGCGCAGAGCCCGCAGCACTTCAAGCAGATGGCGATGTCTGCCGGCTTCGGCAAGATCTTCGACATCGGCCCGGTCTTCCGTGCCGACCCGTCTTTCACGTCGCGGCACGCCACCGAGTTCACCGGCGTCGACGCCGAGATCAGCTGGGTCGAGAGCCACGACGACGTGATGCGCATGCAGGAGGAACTGCTGGTGGCCGGCATCTCTGCCGTCGCCGAGAAGCACGGCGCCGAGATCAAGCAGCTCTTCGACGTCGACATGGTCGTACCCACCCTTCCGTTTCCCCGCATCCCGCTGAACGAGGCCAAGGAGATCGTGGCTGCGCGTGGCCACGTCGTCGACCGCAACGACGACGACATGGATCCCGAGGGCGAGCGCCAGATCGCGGCCTACGTCGCCGAGACCTACGGGCACGAGTTCGTGTTCCTGACCGACTACCCGGTGAGCATCCGGCCGTTCTACCACATGCACAGCGACGAGAACCCGGCCCTCACCAAGAGCTACGACCTCATCTACCGCGGAACCGAGATCACCACCGGCGCCCAGCGCGAGCACCGCATCGACATTCTCGAAGCACAGGCCGTCGAGAAGGGGCTCGATCTCGCCGAACTGGCCACGTACCTCGACTTCTTCCGCTATGGCGTGCCGCCGCACGGCGGGTTCGGCATGGGTCTCGCGCGCGTGCTGATGCTGCTGCTGCACCAGGGCAACCTGCGTGAGGTCACCTACCTCTTCCGGGGCCCCACGCGCCTCACCCCGTAACTGCCCGGCCGCCCACCCGGTGCGGTCGTCGTTCGACTGCACCCTGGTCGAGTGTTCCTAGCGCGCCCAGCGGTAACCCGGCCGCACGAAGTCGGTTGCCGGTGGGTCCATCGCCTTTGTCAGTCGACGACCGACCAGTCGTCGCCGGAGATCACCACGGTCGAGAGAAACCGCAGCCCCACCGTCGCCGCGGCGAGCCTCAGCACGTCGCGGGCGGCCCGCAGCTCGTCCAGGTCGTAGGCGGGCGGGCGCACGCCGCCATCGGAGGTAGCGTCAGCGCTGCCGGGCGCACCGACGGTGGCGGGCGCGGGCGGGCGCAGCTCGACGAGGGCGAAGGCCGAGCCGCCGCGGTAGAGCACCTCGTGCAGCACCCGTGGAACCAGAGAACGGATGCTCCACCGATCGCCGGCGCCAGCCTCCCCGGGCACGGCGGGGGTGTTCGCGACCGGCGCGAGCGCCACGACCACGCGCACACGCAGTTCTTCGTCGGCCACGATGACGAGGGTCGACGGGCACGATCCTGTGGCGGTGGCCGCCGAGGGGTGTGGGTCGGCGCGGGTGGCCGCCGAGGGCTGCGGGTGAGCGGCGGTGGCCGCCGAGGGGTGTGGATCGGTACGGGTGGCCGCCGAGCGCGGCGGGTAAGCGGCGGTGGCCGCCGAGGGGTGTGGGTCGGCGCGGGTGGAGAGGAACGCGCGCACGACGTCGACGATGTCGCGGGGGTGCTCGATGCGGGTGCCCGGCAGGGGGTCGTGGGCGCGGCGCCACAGCTCCGACACCGCCACGACGCGGCCCGCGGTGGCGACGCCGACGCCCGCGAGCGCCGTGAGTTCGCGCACGGTCATCACCATGAGCTCCTGCACGCCGCCGGCCTGCGCCAGCAGAGAGGCCGCGTTGTCGAGCACGTTCACCCCTGGCAGGCCGGAACCCAGCACGAGGGCGACGAGCTCGGCGTCGGTGAGCCCCGCGGGGCCGAGACGGGCGAGTCTTTCGCGGGGACGGTCGGCGGGAGCGACGGCCCACAGCGATTCGCGAGACGGTGTCATGGCCACACGCTAGCCACGGGCATCCGTCAGCCGGAGCGGGCGGCCGCACAGTGTGGAGAACGCGGCAGAACCGCTGCTGGGGAGAACGACCTGATGGTCACGACGCCGGCTCTGACAGAACGACCCGCCAGACCTTGCGCTCAGACCTCGAAGTCGATGGCGACGCGCGACGCCAGCAGGGGCCTGATCGACCCGCTGACCCGCACGTGGTCGGGGTGCACCTGGTAACGGTCGAGGGCGGCGTGGTCGGCGTAGTCGGCGATCAGGGCGACGTGGGCGTTGCCCGGCGTCACGTTCACATCGGTCACCACCTGCATCGACTCGACGTCGTCGATCACCCCGACGAGCGAGAGCAGCTCGCGCGTGATGAAGGCGGCCTGCTCGGCGCGCTGCTCGACGCTGTCGGCGGCGAGGGTGAAGGTGACGATGTGGCGGATCATGCGGTTCCGATCAGTGGATGCCCAGCAGGGCTGCCGTGAGACGCGCCGGGTCGACGCGCCAGAAGGTGTGCACCCGCCCGTCGATGAGCACGACGGGGATGTCTTCGACGTGTTCGTCGTAGAGGGCCTGGTCGTCGAAGATCGACACCTCGCTCACGACCACCCGGGGTGCGCCGGGGCGGCCGTCGAGGTCGGCGATGACATCGGAGATGACCGCACGGGCGTCGTCGCAGAGGTGACAGCCGGGCTTGCCGATGAGCGTGAGTTCTGCGGTGGCCACGTCACAAGCCTAACCCGCGGCCGGGGTAGCATTTCGGCATGGTCGCGAGCGCCGAACCGACGCCGGGCACCGATCCGACACCGGGTACCGACACGACACCGGGCCCCGACACGACACCAGGTACCGACCCGACACCGACCCCTGGTCCGGCACCGGCACCGGCACCGGCACCGAACCCCGACACCGTCATCGCGTTCTTCGACATCGACAACACCCTGGTTCGCGGCGCCACCGTGTACCTCGTGGGGCTCGGCGCCTGGCGGCTGAAGCTGCTGCGCTTCAGAGACGTCGCCTCGTTCGTCTGGCAACAGGCCCGTTTCATCAGCGTCGGCGAGAACATGAAACACACGGCCACCGCCCGGAACCGGGCTCTGCAGCTGATCGCCGGGCACACCGAGCAGGAGTTGCGCGAGCTGGGCGAGGAGGTCTACCGCCGCCAGATCACCGCACGGCTGTGGCCCGAGGTCGTCGAGGCCGCCGAAGACCACCTGCGGCGGGGCCACGAGGTGTGGCTGCTCTCGGCGACGGCCGAGATCGTGGCCGAGACGATCGCCGGCCAGCTCGGCTTCACCGGCGCCCGCGCCACCCGCTTCGAGACCCGCGACGGCGTCTTCACCGGGCGGCTCGACGGCCCGATGGTACACGCCGAGGTGAAGGCACGGGTGGCCGGCGGGATCGCTCGCGAGCGGGGCGCCCGGCTCGATGACTGCTGGGCGTACTCAGACTCGGGTAATGATCTGCCGCTGCTGGGTGCGGTCGGGCATCCGGTGGCCGTGAATCCGGATGCCGCACTGCGCGTCGAGGCCGACCGCCGACGCTGGCCGGTGATGGCACTGCGCCGTGACCGCACCGCAGCTCGTGCCGCCGGCAGGGCTGCACGCAAAAAGCGCCAGGCCTGAGAAGACCTGACGCCCGAGTAGCGAACCGACGAGCGGTTCTACTTCTTGTTGCGACGCTGGTGACGAGTCTTGCGAAGCAGCTTGCGGTGCTTCTTCTTCGCCATGCGCTTACGACGCTTCTTAATTACGGAACCCATTGATACCTCACAAGATTTGGGTTGGGCTGCGTATTCACAACCGAGAAGGAAAAATTGCCTCGCAGCAGTCTAGCGCACGTCGGCCTGTCGGCTTGCCGGAGTCTCGATCGCCGTCACCACCGCCGTCTCCGGCACGCGGAACGAGCGACCGAACCTGATGGCCGGCAGCTCGCCGGAGTGCACCATGCGGTACACCGTCATCTTCGATACGCGCATCATGTCGGCAACCTCGGCCACGGTGAGAAAACGCACGTCGGCGAGATCGTTCGACATCGCGCATCCTCATCTCGAGCTATGTGTTACCTGTGTGACAACTGGTAACTCTAGGGTCTGGTGTGCTCCACTGTAAAGCATGCGGCCGAGAGCCGGGGCCGAGGCATCCCTCGCAGGATGACCCGGCCCCGGCAACGCGGTCGGCGGGTGCTACTCGCCCGAGACGTTCGGGCCGTCAGAGGGCCCGTCGGATGCCCGGCTCGCCAGTCGGCGACGGTGCGTGATCAGCGCGGCCACGCCGCCCAGCAGCAGAATCGCAGCCAGCCCGAGCGGGGCGATCGACAGACCGGTCGCCGCCAGGTTCGACCCGTTGGAGCCGGAACCGGCCGCCGCGCCGCCCGTGGGCGTGCCCGACGATACGGGGTCGGTGGGCGCCGGCGGTGTCGGCGTCGCGGTGTCGGTCGGCGGCGGTGTCACCGGCGCGGCCTCGGTCTTCACCCCGACGAAGGTCGAGACGCCCGAGTCGCCGTACGACACCAGCCCGAGGTACTGCGACGAGTAGTCGAGCCCGCTCCAGGAGGCGGTGTAGGTGGCCGGCTGGCCCTGCACTCCGGCGACGGTCGGCGGTGTCGTGAACGACCCGTCCCCGGCGTCTGGCGTCACGAAGAACGAGTACAGGTCCATCGCGGCGGTCGCCTGGGTGTCGGGAATGGCGAACACGTTCGCGCTGATGAGGTAGTCGCCCGCCTCGGGCTCGATGATGTTCACCTGTTCGTTGGCGGCACCCGTCGCCGACGACCACTCCTCCACCGGCTTGCCCTTGGCGTCGAGCAGGTCGACCACCAGGTCGAGGTCGGCTCCATCGGCGGCGGAGGTGATCGACGTCAGGTCGAACCTCGCGGCCGACACACCCTCGGGCACGGTGACCGGGAAGGTGGCCGTCGCTTTGGCGGGAGCGACGGCGGAGTGCCCGTCGAGCGGAATCTTCGGGTCCTGGTTGTCGGCGATGAGCTGCGTGCCCTTCGCCAGACCCTCGGCCACCAGCGGAACGTCACCGTCGGAGCCCGGCGTGACGGTCACGTCGACCGAGCCCGTGGTGCCGGTTCCATCGACCTCGAGTGGGGCCGCGATCGGCACCGGCTGAATCGCGATCGGGCTGCGAACGGTGGTGTCACCGTTGGCCCAGGTCAGGTACCCGGTCGTGAACTCGTTCAGCGGAGCATCCGTTCGCGTGAACGTGATCGAGTAGGTGGCCGACTCGCCGGCCGCCCCGAACGTGAGGGTCGACGGCGACACGACAGTGTCGATGCCCGGTACGTCGGCCGAGGCGACGGTGAAGGTACCGGCCTCGGTCGCGGTGACCGTGCGGGTCACCGTCTGGCTGCCGGTGAGCGAACCGATGGCGACAGAGGCCAGGTTCAGGTCGCTCGCGTCGATCGGTTCGGCGCCGAAGTCGTACCCGATGCCCTCGATGTAGCTGTCCCAGTCGGCGGGGCCGTTCAGATAGACAAGACCGGGGTTCAGGTACTTGCGCGGGTCGACGTTGCCGGCACCCTCACCGAACGGGTCGTCGAGCGGATCGCCCGAGGTGTCGACCACGTCGCCGGCGGTGGTCATCATCGCCGACTTGATCTCTGCGGGTGTGGCGAGTGGATGCACGCCCAGGTACAGTGCCGCGAGACCGGCGATGTGGGGGGCCGCCATCGACGTTCCCGAGAGGAACTCCCACGTCGGCGCGCCGCCCTCGGGGTTCGCCGCCGCGGCCAGGATGGCCACGCCCGGAGCCGAGATGTCGGGCTTCAGAATGTCGCTGCCGTCGGCGAGCACCGGTCCGCGTGACGAGAACCCGGCGAGCTGGGGCGTCGCGGGCGACGGGCCGGCCTGATTGCCGGAGGTGAACGTGACGGTCGCGCCGCTCTCGGCCGCGTAGGCGTAGGTGGTGTCCCACGCGTCGGCGTCGAGGTGCACGGTCGGCACGGAGTGCTCGTCGAGGTCGATCGAGCTGGGCGTCTTGTTCACCAGCAGCATGCCGATGCCACCCGCGCGGCCGACCTCGGCCGACTTCGCCGTGCGGTCGTACACGCCGCGCTGGCAGAACACGATCTTGCCGGCGACCAGTGCCGGGTCGAGCGAGCCGGGGGCGCAGAGCAGAGCGTCTGCGGCGTCGGCCTTCGCGTCTTTCACGAGGTCGGCACGCACCAGGTCACCGGTGAGCGGGCCGGAGCCGCCGGTCTCGACCGTGATCGATCCGCCCGCGAACTTCTCGCCGGTGCCGAGCGTGGCCGTGGCCTCGTAGCTCGGAATGGTCGATGCGGCGACGGTGGTGTACCACGGTGAGGCGTTGTCGAGGGTGGAGGCATCCGGGCCGGAGTTGCCGGCCGACGCGGCGACGAAGATACCGGCCGACGCGGCGCCGTAGAACGCGTAGTCGGTCTCAGAGAGGGTCGTCTGCGCGTTGCTGCCGCCGATCGAGAAGTTCAGCACGTCGACGCCGTCGGCGACCGCCTGGTCAATGGCCTTCAGAATGTCTGCCGTCGAGCATCCGTCGTCGGTGGTCAGGTTGGGTTTGGGGCCCGACCAGCAGACCTTGTAGACGGCGAGCTTGGCCGCGGGGGCCATGCCGCTGATCTGACCGAAGTCGGAGCCGGCGACGGTGGCGGTCACGGCGTTGTCACCAACGGCCGTGCTGGCGGTGTGCGAGCCGTGGCCGTCGCCGTCACGCGGCGAGACGTACTCGCCCGTGGCGGCCGTGCCGATGTTCTTCTGGCCGAACCCGGCGAGGAAGTAGCGGGCGCCGATGATCTTGGTGCTGCAGTCGGCGGCGGTGAACTGCTCGCCGGTGACACACTCGCCGTTGAACGTCTGGCCGTCGGCCTTCGTGTACGTGATCGGGCCTTTGCCTGCGGGCGGGTTGGAGTCGATGTACGGCTCTGCGCCGGGCGTCGTGCCGAGCGGATCACCGGCGAACGACGGGTTCTCCGGTGCGACGCCGGTGTCGATGTCACCGACCACGATGCCGGCACCGGCTTCGTCGACGCCGCCGTTCTGTGCCCAGACTCCGGTGGATCCGTCGAGACCGAGGAAGCTCGTCGAAGGCTCTGCGGCGGTGATGTGCTTGATCTCGTCGCGGGTGACCCGGGCGACGGACGGGTTCGACGTCAGCGACGACGCCTGCTCGGGTGAGAGCTCGGCCGAGAAGCCGTTCGAGGCCAGGGTGTAGGAGTAGTCGACCGTGGCGCCGACCGTGGCCGCGACCTCGTTCTGCTTGCCGGCGAGGTAGTCGCTGTAGTTCTGAACGGGAAGTGCCCGGGCATTCATCTGCGAACCGCTCGGCGGCTTCGTGGCGTCGTAGCCCGAGACACCGCCCGAGTAGGTGGCTGCGGCGGGGTCGGTCAGCGTGACGTTGTAGCGCCCGGCCGTGAAGTCGCTGACGGGCTTCGAGATGCCGCCCGGCAGCGGGTTCAGGGCGATGCCACCCGGGGCGCTCGCGGCACTGCCCAGCTGCGCCGGGGCGACGGGCGAGGCCCACGCGCCGACCGCAGGGCCCGAAACGGCGAGCGTCGTCGCTGCGACCACGGCGGCGACGCGGAGCCGGAGGCGGCCCTTCGCGGTGGGGCGCCGATCAGAGGGAGAGAGGGAAGGCGCGCCATTGTGCCGGCGTGGAGAACTCACGAATCGAACCTCACAGGAGTTGAATGAACAGAACACCGGCACCTGGCGCCGGACAGTTCGATCACCCTAAACGACGAGACGTACCCCGAACGGGGGTTTCATGTTTCGAATGTGTAAATGCTGGGAAAGAGGCAAGAATGTTGTGTGATCTGACAGTTTTCGTCAATCACTGCCGCGTGCGACGGTGGGAAATTTGCGCGCCGCCCCACCGAAGATCGAGCGGGCTCGCTCGGCGGCGAGCGCCGCCGTCTGCCCTGCGCGCTCGCCCACCCTCGCGGCCTGAGATCTCGTGGGCTCGGCCGGCGAAGCGCCCTGAGCCTCATTCACCAGCTCGTCGAGCTCGTCTTCGAAGTCGATGCCGTCGTCGTCGAGCGTCTCGTCGAAGTCGGCGCTCAGAAACGGGATGAGCCAGTCTTCGACCTCTTCGAGCGGAGCCGACTCGAGGGCATAGTACCGATGCTGGCCGACCTCCCGAACGCTCACCAGGCCGGCGTCGCGCAGCACCTTGAGGTGCTTCGAGACGGTGGGCTGGCTCAGCTCGAGCAGCGTGACGAGCTCAGACACGCTCACCTCGCCCATCGGTGCGGCGGGAGGTGCGGCATCCGGAGCCGAGTCGCCCTGCGCGGGGCCGGTGTCTGCGGCGACATAACGCTGTAACAGCAGCGAAAGCACGTGGCGTCTCGTGGGGTCAGCTATCACAGAGAAAATGTCGGCCATGGCTACAGGATAGGTGTTCGCAGTGAGTTGTGCCCATCTGCGCGCAGGTGTCAAGCTGATGCGCGAAGACCAGGTCGGGGAGTCGATGCCGAACACACCACGCGTGCGCAGGCGTACCGAGCGCACGCACGGCACCCGCACCATTCGGGCACCCCGGTATGCGAACGTGAACCGGTCGTTCGGCGAACGCCTGCGTGACGCGGTCGACGAGTTCTCGGGCCGCTCGCCCGCCCGGTTCGCCATTCTGATCTTTCTCGCGCTGATCGCGATCTTCACCTTCGTCTTCACCCTGCCGGTGTCGAGCTCGACGCAGACGCCGACGAGCCTGGCCGACGCCCTGTTCACCGCCGTCTCGGTGATCTGCGTCACCGGGCTCTCGACGGTCGACATGGCCACCCACTGGTCGGTGTTCGGCGAGGTCGTCATCTTCATCGGCGTGCAGATCGGCGCGCTCGGGGTGCTGACCGTCGCCTCGTTGCTCGGCCTGGTCATCTCGCGCCGACTCGGCCTGCGCTCGCGCCTGCTCGCCGCGGGTGAGGCCGACCCCTCACGCAACATCTCGGGCGGGGCGTCGGCGCTGCGGCTCGGCGACGTCGGCGGTCTACTGGCGACGGTCGCGGTGAGCGCGTTCGTGATCGAGGTCGCGCTCGCCGCACTGATCTTCCCCCGGCTGCTCGTGGCGGGCCTGCACCCGGGCGATGCCGCGCTGCAGAGCTTCTACTACTCAGCGATGGCGTTCACCAACACGGGGTTCAGCCCCAACGCCGCGGGGCTCACCCCGTTCGCGACGGACTACTACTTTCTGAGCATCCTGATGCTCGGCGTGTTTCTGGGCAGCATCGGTTTTCCGGTGATCTACGCCTTCTCGCAGGCCATCCGGGGTCGACGCGCCACAGCCGGGCGGTTGCCGGGCGGCCCTCGACGGTGGTCGCTGCACGTGAAGCTCACGGTCGTGACCTCGCTCATCCTGCTGGGCGGGGGCGCGCTGGCGTACTTCGGGCTCGAGTTCGCGAACCCGGGAACGTTCGGGCCGCTGGGGCTCGGCGACAAGCTCTTCCAGTCGCTGTTCCTGTCGACGATGACCCGCTCGGGCGGATTCGCCACCATCGACATCGACCAGCTCAACGGGTCGAGCCTGCTCATCACCGACATGCTGATGTTCATCGGCGGGGGCTCGGCGTCGACGGCCGGCGGTATCAAGGTGACCACCATCGCGGTGCTGTTTCTCGCCGCGGTGGCAGAGGCGCGCGGCAACGATCCGATCGAGGCGTTCCGGCGGCGCATCCCGGTCGACATTCTGCGGCTCGCGGTCAGCATCGTGCTGTGGGGCGCCACGGTGGTCGCGGTGGCGACCATCGTCATCCTGCAGCTCACCCGGGCGTCGCTCGACGACGTGCTGTTCGACGTCATCTCGGCGTTCGGCACGTCGGGGCTCTCGACCGGGCTGACGGCCAGCCTGCCCGACCCGGGCATCTACGTGATGGCCGGAGTCATGTTCATGGGGCGCATTGGTACAGTGACGTTCGCCGCCGCCCTGGCCTCGCGCCAGCGCCGACAGTTGTATTCGAACCCCGAAGAGAGGCCGATCGTTGGCTAGGCAGTCGTCACCACCCGCGCGCCGCAACTCGGCAGAGGCGCCCGTTCTCGTCATCGGCCTCGGCCGGTTCGGGTCGGCCGCCGCGTCGAAGCTCGAACAGCTGGGCCGGGAGGTTCTGGTCATCGACAGCGACCCGCTGCTGGTGCAGAAGTGGGCCGACAAGGTCACCCACGCGGTTCAGGCGGATGCCCGTGACCTCGATGCTCTCACGCAGATCGGCGGGCGAGACTTCTCGGTGGCCATCGTCGCCGTGGGGGGCAGCGTCGAGGGCAGCGTGCTGATCACGGCGAACCTCGTCGACCTCGGCATTCCGCAGATCTGGGCGAAGGCCATGTCGAGCTCGCACGGCACGATTCTCGAGCGCATCGGCGCCAACCATGTGATCTATGCCGAGGCCGAGGCGGGTGACCGGCTCGCGCACCTCGTGTCGGGCCAGGTGCTCGACTTCATCGAGTTCGACGACGAGCTGTCGGTGGCAAAGCTGCGGCCGCCGCTGGTGGCGCAGGGCGGCCCGCTGTCGGGGCTGGGGCTGCGGCGCCGGTTCGGCATCACGATCGTGGGGGTGCGGGCGCCCGACCAGGTGTTCGTGTACGCCGACTCCGACACGGTGGTGGGGCCAGACGACTTCATCGTGGTGGCGGGAACGGCGGCCGACATCGACTCGTTCGCGCGGCTGGCGCACTAGCGGGCCGGCGGCGGCTGTCGCTCTGGAGCCGGCGGCGATCTCGCACTAGCAGGTCAGAAGGCGATCGCGCACCTGCGGGCCGGCGGCGGCTGGCGCACTAGGGGATCAGCCGGCGGCGAGCTCGCGGGCGCGGGCGAGGGCGGCGTCGGTGGCTCGGGCGAAGAGGTCGTCGAGCCGGGCATCCTGAAGCACCGCTACGGCGCGCTCGGTGGTGCCCTTCGGGCTCGTGACCTGGATGCGCAGCTCTTCGGGCGTCGCACCCGACTGCCGCAGCAGCTCGGTCGACCCGGCGAACGTGCCGTTCACCAGCAGCGCCGCCTGCTCGGGTGTGAAGCCTTTCTCCACAGCCGCCGCGGTGAGCTTCTCCATCAACAGATACACGTAGGCGGGCCCCGAGCCCGAGATCGTGCTGAGAGCATCGAGCTGTGACTCATCGACCACCAGAACCTCGCCCACCGTCGAGAACAGCCGACTCACCGTGTCGAGCTGTGCGGCGCTCGAGCGCGTGCCCGCGCTCAGCCCCGTCACGGCGCGGCCCACCGTCGCCGGAGTGTTGGGCATCGAACGGATGACCGCCACGCTCTCGGGCAGGTGTTTCTCGAACGTGGCCACGCTCACCCCGGCCGCGACGCTGACGATCACCGCGTCGGGCCGCAGGGCGGGTGCGATCTCGTCGAGCAGGTCGGGCACCATGGCCGGCTTCACGGCGATCAGGATGATCTGCGCACCCTCCACGGCCGCGAGGTTCGCACGCGGGTCGTCGCCGGTCACCAGCGAGACGACCCTGTCATCGTCGGGCAGTCGCGCCGCGCTCTCATGGGTGCGGTTCGTCACACGGATCGGCCCGTCGACGTCGACGCCCGGCGCCAGCAGCCCACTGAGGATGGCGCGGCCCATCGAGCCGATGCCGAGGATGCTGATCGACGGGAGGGTGACGGAGGAGCCGGCGGTCTCGTCGCCGCCGGAGGTCTCGTCGCCGCCGGCTGCCGGGTCGCTGCCGGCGGTCTCATCGCCGCCGACGGTCTCGTCGCCGCCTACGGTGTCGTCGCCGCCTGCGGTGTCGCCGCTCATGCCGGTCTCGTCGCGGGCGGCGTCGGGCTGGGTCTCGGTCTCGCTCATGCCACCATCCTAGGATTGAGCTGAATCACACCGACGAGAGAAGGCATCACACGTGAGCGCATCAGGCGGCAGCAGAGCAATTCTGGCGGCCCTGGGGGCGAACGTCGGCATCGCCGTCATCAAGTTCATCGCCTTCCTCCTCTCCGGGTCGTCGTCGATGCTGGCCGAGAGCGTGCACTCGCTTGCCGACTCGGGCAACCAGGTGCTGCTGCTGCTCGGCGGCCGCAAGTCGCGCCGGGAGGCCGACACCGAGCATCCGTTCGGGTACGGGCGCGAGCGTTACGTGTACGCGTTCGTGGTGTCGATCATCCTGTTCTCGGTCGGTGGGGTGTTCTCGCTGTACGAGGGCGTCGAGAAGATCGCGCATCCGCACCCCATCGACGTGCCGTGGGTGCCGATCGCGGTGCTCCTGGCCGCGATGGTGCTCGAAGGGTTCTCGCTGCGCACCGCCATGAAGGAGAGCAACCACACCCGCGGCAACCAGAGCTGGGTGCAGTTCGTGCGCCGGGCGAAGGCGCCCGAACTGCCCGTCGTGCTGCTCGAAGACGTCGCCGCGCTCACCGGGCTCGCGTTCGCGTTCATCGGCATCGTGCTGGCGGTGATCACCGGCAATGGTGTGTGGGACGGCATCGGAACCATCGCCATCGGCACCCTGCTGGTGGCCGTAGCCGTGGTGCTCGGCATCGAGACGAAGAGCCTGCTGGTCGGCGAGGGCGCCAGCGCGGTCGATGTCGCGGCGATCCACACCGCCATCGACGCGGGGCACGACGTCGAGCGGGTCATCCACATGAAGACGCTCTACCTGGGCCCCGACGAGCTCATGGTCGCTGCGAAGATCGCGCTGCCCGCGACGGCCCGGCTCGACGATGTGGCCAACACGATCAACGCCGTCGAGGCGCGCATCCGCGAGGCGGTGCCGATCGCCCGCGTCATCTACATCGAGCCCGACGTCTACGTGGCCCCGGCCGAGCCCGCCCTGCCCACCGAGTCGATCGTCATCAAGGCCTCAGACTGAGCCGGCGCTGGCCAGGGCGGGCGCACAGGTCAGGCCGGTGCTGGTGAGCGCGGCGCCGGTCAGGAGCCGGGGCGGGCGCGGAAGAAGTCAGTGAGCAACGAGCCGCACTCGTCGGCGCGCACCCCCGCGAACACCTCGACGCGGTGGTTGAGGCGCCGGTCGCGCAGCACGTCATAGACCGAGCCGGCCGCCCCCGCCTTGTCGTCCCACGCGCCGAACACCACGCGGTCGACGCGCGCCGCGAGAATCGCCCCCGCGCACATCACGCACGGCTCGAGTGTCACGACCAGGGTCGTTCCGGGCAACTGCCAGTCGCCGACCGCGAGCGCGGCCCGGCGCAGCGCCACGACCTCGGCGTGCGCGGTGGGGTCGGTGTGCAGCTCCCGTTCGTTGCGGCCGACCGCGAGCACGTCGCCCGACGCCGAGACCAGCACGGCGCCGACGGGCACGTCGCCCGACCCGAGGGCTTCACGGGCCTGGTCGAGGGCGGCGAGCATCCATTCGTCGTGCTGCGCCGAGGCGGGAAACACGGTGTCGGCCACAGGTCAGCACCTCTCGCTTCGTCATGACAAGCCCGACGGATGCTCGGCCGGTGCACCGAGCTGACGGTAGGTTTACCTTATGCGAGTACACGTTGCCGACCACCCGCTCATCACGCACAAGCTGACCGTGCTGCGTGACAAGACGACCCCGTCGGCGACCTTCCGGGCGCTCACCGAAGAGCTCGTGACCCTGCTCGCATATGAGGCCACGCGAGGCGTGCGGGTGAACGAGGTCACCATCGAGACGCCCGTGTCGACGACCACCGGCGTCGCCCTGAGCGAGCCGCGGCCGCTCGTGGTGCCGATCCTGCGGGCCGGGCTCGGCATGCTCGAGGGCATGGTCAAGCTGGTTCCGACGGCTGAGGTCGGCTTTCTCGGCATGGTGCGCAACGAAGAGACCCTCGAGCCGTCGACCTACGCCGAGCGGCTGCCCGACGATCTCTCCGACCGCCAGTGCTTCGTGCTCGACCCGATGCTCGCCACCGGTGGGTCGCTGGGCGCAGCCATCGAGTTCCTGTTCGACCGGGGCGCGATCGACGTGACAGCCATCTGCCTGCTCGCGGCGCCCGAGGGCGTGGCGGCGCTCGAAGAGCGCACGGCGGGCCGCGATGTGACGCTGGTGCTGGGGGCCGTGGATGAACGGCTCAACGAGCACGGCTACATCGTTCCCGGCCTGGGCGACGCGGGCGACCGGCTCTACGGTCTGGCGTAGAGCCACTCGGCCGGAGGCGGGTCACGCCCCGGGTATCCGTCGGTCGCGCCCACTAGCGGCGTGTCGCCCCGAAACTGCGCAAAATAATTGACGCAGGCGGCAGTTCTTTGCTTTACTGCTAACTATGCATGACAACACGCCTTCCATTGCTGCCGCTTCGGCCTGTGGGAACGCCGGCATGATGATGCCCGGCGCCGTTGTCATGCCCTGTCGAATGTGTCGCTGACGAGAAGCGTCTCCACCGAGACATCCCTCGCTCGAGTTCTGACCGCACCGCGTCGTTGACGCGTGTTCGGCGAACTCCCGGCAGACCCGCATCCCGGTCTACCGACCCTCGGCCGACGTCGTTCTGAGCGACCAGCCGCTTCGACAACTCTGCACAGATCTCTTTCGTCAGCTCTGACGGCTGTGCGCATCATCATCCAAAGGATTCCTTTCGTGTCTATCGCCCAGATCAGCACCCCGCTCGCCACCTCCTACACGTCACGCACCGGCTCTGGCGCCGTACAGGCCGCCGCGCATCCGGCCGCTAAGCACGATCCAGAGGCTGCGGCGAGCTCGGCCCCCTCGCACATCCGCGCGGTGCCGGCCGGCACCGAAGCCCGCGGTTTCGTGCTCTACGTCGGCATCGACGAGGAGAAGGCTGAGAACGACGGCACCGAGCTCGGCTCGATCGTGTCGCAGATCAAGGCCCTCGTCGCCCAGCTCGCGCCCAGTTCAGAGACCTACGCCGCCGTCGCCCTGGCCCCCCGCGGCTCTGGCGGGCGTGACGTCGACGTCGTGCGCCTCGCCCTGCAAGACCCCGCCGCCCTCGCCAAGCACCGCCAGACCCCCGACCCCGCCGACCGCGCCCACGACGGCGTTGTCATCGACCTGTCGCGCAAGCGCGTGCTGCTCGACAACGACTCGGCCAACCTCACCTACAAGGAGTTCGAGTTGCTGCAGTACCTCGTGCTGCGTGAAGGACGCACCATCGAGCGCGCCGAGCTGATCACCGCCCTCTGGAGCGCGAGCGACGAAGACATCCCGAACGAGCGCACCATCGACGTGCACGTTCGCCGCCTGCGCTCGAAGCTCGGCAGCTACGAAGACATCGTGCGCACTGTGCGCGGTGTCGGCTACCGCTTCGACCGCCACGCCGACGTCTCCGTGCGCCAGACGAGCACCCCCTCCCCCGACCTGTTCTGACCGTCTCGGTTCTGATCGTCTCGCTTCGACTCTCCGCGATCCGTCGGCACCGCGGGGCCCGGCTTCGGCACAGACAGATGCGTCTGCCCGAAAGCCAACTCTGGGGAAACACTTAGGAAAATAACGATTGCATAACTTGATTGCCGTTACGCAACCGTTATATAGTTCAAGAGCGTTAGTTGTTTGCTGTGGCAGCGAAGCGCGGAATGTGATTGCAGGACACTCTTGGTGCAAGGGAAAGAGCCGGTCGTTAGCCTCTACGACCGGCTCTTGTCTGTTAACCACCCTCTCAGAAGTCAAGCCCGCCGGCCCGACGGGTGCACGGTGGTGCAGGCGGCCTAATCTGTAAGGGTGAGGTGCAGTGATGGCTGAGGTCGTGTGATGGCTGAGAGTGAGCGGGTCGCCGAGGCGACCGTCGAACGGGTTTCTGCCGTCTCGTCGTGGGAGGCGCTGTTCCGCGCTCAGGTCACCGTCATGCGCAAGCTCGCCGAAGACTTTCCTTCGCACGTCATCTCCCTGACCGAGTACGACGTGCTGTACACGCTCTCGATCCAGCCGAACCGCCGCATGCGCATCCGTGACCTCAACACCCGCACCCTGCTCACCCAGCCGAGCGTTTCGCGCCTCGTCGACAGGCTGACGGTGAAAGGTCTGCTGGCGAAGTCGGTCGACCCCAACGACGGCCGCGGAACCATCGTCGAACTCACCGCGCAGGGCTTCGAGATCTACCGCGACGCCGCGCGCATCCACGGCCGAACCATCACAGCGCAGATGAGTGCAGCCCTCGACCCCGACGAGCTGGCCCAGCTGCAGGCCCTCTGCGACAAGCTGCGCATCGGGGTCAGCGGCGGCACCGACGACTGCGTCGTCGACCCCGAGAGCTAGCCGGTGGGCTCCCCCACGCTCGTCTGGTTTCGCGACGATCTGCGCGTGGCCGATCATCCGGCCCTGCACGCCGCGGTCGAACGAGGCGAATCGATCGTGTGCGTCTTCGTTCTCGACGAACAGAGCGACGGCATCCGGCCCCTGGGCGGCGCCGCGCACTGGTGGCTGCACCACACCCTCGAGGCCTTGGCCGGCGAACTGGATGCCCGGGGCCTCCGCCTCACGCTGCGCACCGGCCCCGCCGCCGATGTGATCGCAGAGCTTCAGGCCCAGACCCGGGCCGGCGCCGTGTACTGGAACCGCCGCTACGGCCTCGCCGAACGCCACGTCGACGCCGGACTGAAGGCCGAGCTGAAGGCGCAGGGCGTCGAGGCCCGCAGCTTCCAGTCGCACGTGCTCTTCGAACCGTGGACCCTGCAGACCGGGCAGGGCCAGCCGTACCGCGTCTTCACTCCGTTCTGGCGGGCCTGCCTCGGCGCCGCCGAACCGCGCAAGCCGCTGTCGGCGCCCACCGCCGAGACGGTGGCGGCGCTCGGCCCTGCCCCGCACGTCGCCGGCGACCATCTCGCCGACTGGCACCTGCTGCCCACGCACCCCGACTGGGCAGGCGGACTGCGCGACGCCTGGCAGCCCGGCGAGAAGCACGCGCACGCGCAGTTCCGCTCGTTCACGCACGAGGCTCTCGCCGACTACGTGCCCGACCGCGACAAGCCCGCGCGCGACGCCACCTCGCGCATGTCGCCGCGGCTGCGCTGGGGCGAGATCAGCCCGTTCCAGCTCTGGCACGGCATCGACCATCGGGCGCGCGGCGCCGCCGACTTTCTGCGCGAGCTCGGCTGGCGCGAGTTCGCCTACCACCTGCTCTACAACTTTCCGCAGATCACCACCGAGAACATGCGCCCGGCGTTCAACGGCATGCCGTGGCAGAAACCCACAGACGAGGTGCTCGAGCGCTGGCAGCAGGGCCGCACGGGCATCCCGATCGTCGACGCGGGCATGCGCGAGCTCTGGCAGACCGGCGTGATGCACAACCGCATCAGAATGGTCACCGCCTCGTTCTTGGTGAAGAACCTGCTGCTCGACTGGCGCATCGGCGAGGCCTGGTTCTGGGACACACTGGTCGACGCCGACGTGGCGAGCAACGCCATGAACTGGCAGTGGGTCGCGGGTTCGGGGGTGGATGCCGCACCCTACTTCCGCGTCTTCAACCCCGAGTTGCAGCAGAAGAAGTTCGACCCCCAGGGCGAGTACGTCAACCGTTTCGTGCCCGAGGCCGGCACTCTCGACTACCCCGAGCCCATGGTCGACCTCGGCGAGTCGCGCAAGCGGGCGCTGGCGGCGTACGACGTCATCCGCGGGGCGTAGCCCTCGCAGGGCCACCGCCGAGCATCCACTGTTTCTGGCGCATCTGCAGTGCAGCGCAGTAGATTGAGCTGACAACGGAAAGGGCAACTCATGGGCATCTTTTCTCCCGGTTTCGTCGGGCGCAGGCGCGACGCGAATCCGCTGCTGCCGCCCGGGCAGTACGAGGTCACGAACTTCCCGGTGCTGTCGGCGGGGCCGACGCCGAAGATCAAGCTCGAAGACTGGGCGTTCTCGATCAGGGCCGGCAACGGCGACCTCAAGGCGTGGAGCTGGGAGACCCTGATGGCGCAGCCCATCGAGCAGTTCACGGTCGACCTGCACTGCGTCACGCGCTGGTCGCAGTTCGGCATGGGCTGGCGCGGCGTGTCGCTCGACGTGCTGCTCGACGGCGTCGACACCACCACCACGCCGTACGCGATGGCGGGCTGCTACGGCGGCTACACCACGAACGTTCGCACCTCAGACCTGCTCGGCGGCAAGGCGTGGGTTGCGTTCGAGTTCGACGGCAAGCCACTGGCACCCGAGCACGGCGGGCCTGCGCGGCTGCTCATCCCACACCTGTACCTGTGGAAGAGCGCCAAGTGGCTCAACAGCCTCACCCTGATGGACCACCACGAGCTCGGCTTCTGGGAGATGTACGGCTACAACGACATCGGCGACCCGTGGAAGGAAGAACGGTACTCGTGAGCGGGGTCAGCGGCGTCTGCAACGCGAACGCGCCGACGGGTGCCGCCTAGTGGTCGAATGGCACAAGGCGACGGTCGCCGAGATCCACGACGAGACCGCCACCGCACGTTCACTGCGCCTGAAGATCGACGACTGGCCGGGGCAGCTCTCGGGCCAGCACCTCGACATTCGCGTGACCGCGCCCGATGGGTACCAGGCCTCGCGAGAGTATTCGATCGCATCGGGGGCGTCGACAGATCCGGATGCCCTGGTCGAGGTCTCCATCGAAGAACTGGCCGACGGCGAGCTCTCGCCGTACCTGGTTCGCGGGGTAGAGGTGGGCGACATGCTCGAGGTGCGCGGCCCGGTAGGCGGGTACTTCGTGTGGCGGCCAGAGCAGACCGACCCCGTGCAGCTGATCGCCGGAGGATCGGGCGTGGTGCCGTTGATGTCGATGCTGCGTACGCACGCCGCTGCCGGGCATCCGACTCCCATGCGGCTGCTGTACTCGGTGCGCGCGCCCGAGTTCGTCTTCTATATGCACGAGCTGATGCAGTTGGCGCAGAATTCGAACGACTCTGTGATGCTCGACTACGCCTACACGCGTCAGACTCCCGACGGCTGGCCGCGGTCGGCCGGCAGGCTGACGCGTGACGAGGTGGTGCAGCTGACACTGCCGCCCGAGCAGAACCCTATGACCTACATCTGCGGGCCCAACAGCTTCGTCGAGAACATCGCGATGTGGATGGTCGACCTCGGCCACCCGGCCGAGCGCGTGCGAACCGAACGCTTCGGCGGGGCCTGACGAGGGGGCGGGTTTCGATACGCGGGGCCTCGCCCCGCTACTCAACCGGCGTGAGGCTCTGATTGAATAGGTCGGCGTGCAGCGCCGATTGAGTAGGGCGCAGCCCGTATCGAAATCGCCCGAGCA